>CAYHSY010000030.1:0-11699 GCA_964359435.1 uncultured Candidatus Saccharibacteria bacterium | reverse complement strand
AGCTAGTTGGAATCCATGAGGAGAGCGGTTATGAAGAAAATGCGGCAAATCTGGAAGCGTTGGCGGGAGACCATCGACTATCTGCTGTTCGGCAAGGTCGGGGTTTGACAATGGGCAGATTGTGGTGTAAGATACGCAGGTGTGACCGTTGTTCTTTGCCACCTTCTTAGGTTAGGAGCTCGCGACATGTTGTACGAATCGTTGCTTTGGTTGGCGTTGGTGGTTGCGGCGTGCTGGATTACGGGTCTGCTTCGGGACAGAAAGAAATACTCCCTCAAGAACTTCCGCCTGGTGGAAATTTCTTGTCGGGAAGGAGAGGAGTTGAACCCAACGAAATCAGAAATGAACAGGGAGATGCATCTGGTGGACCTAAGGGATATCTCGGAGGTGGTGGACAACGCAAAGAAAAATCGAGGCCTTTTTTCGTACGCGAGAGTGCATGTTTGGCGTATCAAGGTAATGCGGCCCGTATACAAGGGATACGCGGATCGTATCGGGTGGGCTGAGGAGTCCGAGTGGCATGCCTTGGCTGATTATGTGGCATGGATACGGGCCGAGCTTGGCTTGAGTCAGGACCAGTTCGGGGTTTTTATTGGACCACAGCCATGCTCGTGGGAGGGCTGGGTAAAAGGAACCAATGTGCAAGCTGGGGACTGGGACCACGTCAGGCGCATTCACGATTTCCTGAAAACGGGGGCGAATCAAGCCGAGTGCAAGTTCAGTTCTCTTTATGACGCTTTGAGTGCGACGGGTTCGGCAGGCAGGCGAAACGTGGATGCGTTGCGCTTGTCCGATGCTGACGCAGAAGCAGTTTACGCGGCCGTGTTCCCGCGGTGGCAGGCGCCCGGCGGGACGCAGCACTAACTACAGCAGACCGTTTAGAGTCATTTTTCTCTGGCGGTTTTTTTGTTTGCTTCCGGAATTTAATTTTGATAAGATTTTAACAATGGATCAACTCAAACTCCAAGAATTGAAAGATAAAGCTCTGCGCGAGGTGGCGCAGACGAAGGATGTTAAGGCGCTGGAAGAGGCGCGGGTTAAATATCTGGGCCGTGAACGCGGCGAAATCGGTAATCTTTTGAAAAAATTGAAAGATTTATCCGCGGAAGATAAGAAAAAATTCGGCCCTGTTTTGAATGCTTTGCGCAATGAAGTTGAGGCGGCCTTGAAAGATAAGTTGAATAAATTTAAGGCGCGAGCGGGGAGGCGTTCGGTGGATGTCACCATGCCCGGCGCGCGCGTTAAAACTGGGCATCTCCACCCTTTGACTTTGGTGGAAAATAAAATTCGCGAGATTTTCGCCGAACTTAATTTTTCCGTGGTTTTGGGCCCGGAAGTTGAGTCCGAGCATTACAACTTTGATGCTTTAAACATTCCGGCCAATCATCCGGCGCGTGATATGTGGGACACTTTCTGGCTAAAGCCCGATGACCGAAGACCAATGACCGAGGCTTCGACAATTGCCAATCCGTCCTCCGTCCCCCGACATCCATCGTCTGGTCGGTTATTAATGCGTACCCATACCAGCCCGATGCAGATCCGGTATATGGAAACGCACGAGCCGCCGTTCCAGATTATCGTGCCGGGCCGGGTGTTCCGCTTTGAAGCGATTGACGCTTCGCATGAGATAAATTTTCACCAAGTGGAAGGGCTCATGGTGGGGCCGAACGTGACATTGGCCAATTTTAAGTACGTTATTAATACTTTTTTCGCCAAGTTTTTTGGTAAAGACACGGAAGTGCGTTTCCGGCCCAGTTATTTTCCGTTCGTGGAGCCGGGGCTGGAGGCGGATGTGAAGCTCGGCGGCCGGTGGTTGGAGGTCTTGGGCGCGGGCATGGTGCATGATCGGGTTTTTGACGCTGTGAAATATAATCCAAAACAAGTGAAGGGTTTTGCTTTCGGTTTGGGGTTGGAGCGCATGGCGATGATCAAATACGGCATTCCGGATATCCGCATGTTCTATGATGGCGATAAACGATTTTTGGAGCAATTCTAGATTAGCTACGGAATACGAATTTAATACGAATATACGAAAAATAATGAAAGAGAATTTGTCGCCGACAATTGAAAAGCGGGAACAGGCCAAGAGGCGGGTTTTTGTTGAAGTCGGCACCAATGCGATTCCCTTGCCTTTTTTGGGAGAAAAAGAATTCGGGGAAAATGACGCGTACATCGGTTTGGATATCAATAAGGAAGAAGTGAAATCGGCCAAACAAAGCGCGGAAATGTTGGAGGCATACAACGAAAGACCGAAAATTAATAAAAAGTTATTTGTGGCGGCCGACATGGGGCATTTACCGTTGCCGGACAATGCGGTGGATCAATTGTTTTTGGGAAATGTGCTAGGCGATCCATCAATTTTGAAAGAAGATCATAATAAATTATTCGAGGAAATTAAGAGAGTGTTGACCAAGGATGGAGAATTGATTATCAAAGAAAACAACACGCCGTTGCCGAAAGATGACTTGAGCGATTTTTTATTTCGACATAATTTTAAAATTTCGCGATTCATCACGCCGAGGGATGCGGAATGGGTTAAAGAGATGAAGCAATATCATAAATATGACGCACAACACCCTCATTGGTCGGCTTATATTGTTTATGCCAAAAAAATATGAAATTTAGTTATCGGGCTTTGAAACAATTGGTGCCGGATTTAGAGAGCGTGGACCAACTGCGCGATGCCTTAACCATGCACGCGTTTGAAGTGGACTCCGTGGAGGGCGATATTTTGGACGTAAAGATTCTGCCGAATCGGTTTTCGGACGCGGCCTCATATGCCGGTTTGGCGCGCGAGGTGGCGGCGATACTTGATGTCAAAGCAGTCCCGCCACGAGGCCGGGGCGTAAAATTCCAAAAAGCGGCCGGACGGTTGGATTTGATTGTTGAGGTGGGAGAGCGGGCTTTGTGCCCGCGGTATATGGCCAGATATTTTGAAATCGGCGCGGGCGGGAAGCCCCCGGTTTGGATGGCGGAGATTTTAACGGCTGCCGGCATGCGTTCCATTAATCCAGTTGTGGATATTATGAATTACGCGATGCTCGAAACGGGGCAGCCCATGCACGCTTTTGATGCTGATAAATTGAAAGGCATTGCGGTGAGGCGGGCGCGGACGGGTGAGAAAATAGAGACATTGGACGGAGGTCATTACGAACTAAACGGCGAGGATTTGGTGATCGCGGATGGCGAATATTCTTTGGCTATCGCGGGCATTAAGGGCGGGGGGCGGGCTGAGGTTACGCCGCAGACCACGCGCATTATCGTGGAGGCCGCCAATTTCAACAATGTTTCCATATATAAGACGTCCAAGCGGTTGCGCCTTGCGACCGACGCCTCCGCGCGGTTCGCGCATAATTTGTCGCCGGCTTTAGCGGAAAACGGTATGCTGCGGGCCACGGAGCTTTTGGCGGAGATTGCGGCGGCGCGAGTAGGAGAGATCGTGGATTCATATCCTAAAAAGATTAAACCGGTTTCGCTTAATTTTTCCATCAACGATTTTATGGCTTTGACCGGTCTGGCTTTGAAAGAAAAGGAGGCCCTGGGATACTTGGGGCGGCTGGGCTTCAAGATTTCCGGCCGGCGGGTGACGGCCCCTGCTCCGCGGACGGATATCGAACGCGGGGCGGATTTGGCTGATGAAATTGTGCGTTTGTATGGCTATGACAAATTGCCGGCTGTGCCCCCGGTCGCCGCGCTCCGGCCCACCGAGCATGACGGATTAGTAGGCCTTAAGGCCAAAATTCGCGAGGTTTTGCGGGGGTTGGGACTTTTTGAAACATATGGTTACTCTTTTGTGTCCGGCCGGGATTTGGAGCATTTTGGCTGGTCGGCTCATAAAACAGTTGAACTCACAAATCCTATCAGCGCGGAATTTCAATATCTGCGGCCGACGCTTGGCATTGGTCTTTTGAAGCACGCGGAGGACAATTTGAGATTTACAAACAGGATCGGTTTGTTTGAGGTTGGCCGGATTTTTAAGGATGAAAACGGATTGATGGAGCGGCCGAGTTTGGGATTGGTCACGATTTCCAAAACAGGTGATTCGGTTTTGGAATTAAAAGGCATGCTCGGATTGCTTTTGGAGCGGCTGGGACTTACCGATATATCTTTTGACATGGCGCCGGCCGGGGTGGGTTTTTTGGACGACGAGGTGAGTTTGCGCATTGAGTCCGATCACCATGTGTTGGGATACATGGGCGGGACGGTTGGGCGGGTGTCGGAGGCGGCCGCGGTCGCGGAGATTGATCTCGGGGAGCTTTTAGAGCGCGTGACCGGTGAACTGGAGTACGCGCCGATACCTAAGTTTCCGGCCGTGGAGCGGGACATTTCCATGTTGGTGGCCGCGAACACGCGCGTGGGCGACATTCTGCGCATCATTCAAGGAGCTTCGCCCAAATTGATTTACGACGTGGACTTGCTGGATTATTACCAGGACGACAGCAAGATGAACGCGGACCAAAAGAGTTTGACTTTCCGCATTGTTTTCCAGGCTGATGACCGGACTTTGACGGACGCGGAAGTGGGTCATGAAATGGAAAAGATCGTGGCCGTTTTGCGTGAACAGTTTGACGTAGAAATTAGATAGTGTTATATTTTATCCGTTAGCGCGGATGGTGTTATTCGCGCTAAACGGCTCTTTGACAGGAGGAGGAAGCGATGAAAAAATTGCGTAGTTCCTGGCCTGCATCCATTACGCTTTTGATAGCGTTTTCGATGCTCGGGCTGATCTCTCTTAATGCGCGAATGCCGTTGCAGTCGTTTTGGACGCAGGATCTTCCCATTGAGTCAATACGCTGCCTTGAAGAAGATGGAAGTCTAATGATAGAGCTGCTCGGTTGCGGCTATTTTTCGTATTATTGGAGAGGACTGAATAGCGCGGTGGTAGAAAAGCGTTCCGACGGGCAACCCCATACATCAGTGAAATTGTCGTTCAGCGGCGTAACCTTGTTGGTGCCCGTAGATGAAGATGTTGTGGCTTGGCGGGAAGCCATCCAGAAGGCCAAGACCGAATATGCTGCTTATCTTGAGTCCTCGCAACCAAAACGAGTTCTTCCGAGCAAATACTAAGCGTTCACGCCCAACCAGTACGGTTCGGGTGTTTTTGTTTATGTCGTTGCACCTTGCCAATCTGTCCGATCGGGTAGATTGGCAAGGTTGAGGCATGCGTCATCGCGGGAGCCCGTCATTGTGATGGTGGTCATCGGACCGGCGGATTTTTTAAGATTGTTCTCCCGCTAAGCGGGGTCAGAACGACAGGCGTGATGGCGGCTAGGGCATTATTTTTTCCGCGTCTTCTACTTTGAACTCGCCGATGCTCATGCGGCGCAGGTTTTGGAGTGTTGCTGGGAGGCCAAGGCGGCGGCCCAATTCTTCTGCTATTGACCGGATATAAGTGCCGCTTGCGACTTCCAGCGTAACGTTTGCGACACACCGGCCGGAGGCGCATTGCAAATCATGGAGCTTGGCCGATTTAATTTCCATTTCTTTTTCCGGCGCCGTGACGGTGGCCGCGCCCCGACGGGCGTATTTATAAAGCGGTTGTCCGCCAATTTTTACGGCCGAATACATGGGGACGGCCAGGCGGATTTTCCCAACCATCTTGGAGATGGCATCTCCCAGGATTGTGGAGTCAAGGCGTTCAACTGTTTTTTCTTCCATGATTTTGCCATCCAGATCGCCGCTGTCCGTCTTTACGCCAAACAAAACTTCGGCTTCGTAGATTTTGGGAAGTTTTAAATAAGAGTTGAGTTTTTTGGTGCCCGGACCGACGCCGATTATCATCAAGCCGGTTGCTTGAGGGTCCAGTGTCCCGGCGTGGCCGATTTTAGTTCCTTTGGGGAAACGGGGTTTCAGGCGGCGGATGACATCGTATGAGGTGATGCCCGGGGGTTTGTCGATCAATAAGAGGTTTTCCATATATAGTTCACACAAATGTAACCTTTCAACATAGCTCAGGGCGGGGATTGCCACGCCGCCACAGGCGTGGATCGCAATAGCGCACTTGTTGCGTGGGATGATATTTTTAGATAATATACTATTATGAATAAAAAAGGTAAAATGGCTTGGAAGAAGCATCGTAAGAAAGTGGGTAAAAAGTTGCGCTCCATTCGTAATCGCTAGCGAATCGACCCTCGGATGGGTTGATTTTGATTTTTATTATGCCGTATATTCGAAAAATAATAGCTCGGCTTTTGGAAGGTTCTGTTTCCGAGGCCAGGCGAGCCGCCAAAGAATTGGAGGATGTCGGGTTTTTAAAAATGAGGGGGCAAGATTGGACCCCGTTTTTTGCGGTGATCAAGCATTTTGAGAATTTGCCTTCGCCCGATCGCCAAGTGGTTTTTCTTTCGGCATTGAGGCGTATGGTAATCGTGGCCGGATCGGATGAGTTTGAGAGATTATCCGGATTTATTTTAAGGACACTTCGGCATCCTTCCGGCAAAATCAGGCAAGCCGCTGTTGCCACCGGTTTGGAATTAATCTACGTTTTGGAATTGGCTCAGTTTGTGATGGGTAAGACTGAATTCACCGCGGTCCAAGAAAGACGAGTTAAACGGGATAGGCGCCGTTTTATGGATTTTTTTGTTGCTTTGGAAAATTTGCGCGACGGCGCCTGCGACCCGCGTTTGGAAAAATTTGAATATATAGAAGAAATGCCGCCTTCAGTTTGCAAGAGCGCGGAGATGTTGATTTTTGAGCTGATGTCCGACCCGATCTGTGAGCGTGTTATTGAAGCCCATAAGCGGGGATATTTGGAATCGTTGCCGCTGATCTCTTCCGATTCGATTTTTGAAACAGATTCGGTGGCGGGGAATGGTTTGGAGGCGCCCGCCTGGCTTGATTGCACTTGGCGTCGGTTTGGTTGCCAAAAAAAGGAATGCCCGGTTTGCAGCCGTGTTCAAAAACACCGGTCGGAACATATGATTCACGGAGATGATCCGATGGCGGTCGAGTTGGCTTTGGCGGATTTGAGGGATTCTTTTAAAAGCGCTTTTGGCCATATTGGCAGGCATTTGAAGAAGTTGGGCATTAAAGCGAATATGCCCAAACTTCAGGATCCGCCTACGCCGCCTAAATTTCCTTTGATGGAGGAGGTCGGGGCTTGGGTGCGAGGCGTATATGGCGTTGAAGAAGTGGCCAGGGAAAACGGCGCGCTGTGGTTGGGAACGGAGGCGGCCGCCGATCTGTTTTGGTATGCCAATATGTTGGGCGCCAAGGTTTATGGCAGGTTGTGCGGAAAGTGGTACATGGAAAGAGGAGCCGATTACGGAGAATTTGATTATAGATATTCCAAAAAAGTCATTGATGAAATACTCGGCATATTACATCGTTCGCTCCATGAATTGAGTTTGTTGTACGCGACTGAAAAGGGAGAATTGATCTTAGCCGCGGGAGAACTGCGCGGGTTGGAGGCAAAGATAAAAAATATCTAGAATCCATAGCGGAGTCGGCGCCTTCGTTTGCGTTTTTTTATTTTTTATGATATAATTATTCTGCTTATATGAAGATAGATGTTGCGGAAAATTTGAGCAAACGGGTTCGGAAAAATTTTGACGGATTTTTGGTGCCATTTTTTTTGGATAAAAGAAATCAGCCGGAAAGCGAATTGTTGAGGTTGTTGCACCCGCGCGACCGCGTTTTAATTGCCGATCAATTGAAGCGGGCGGCGGTTAAAGACGGTGAATTGCGGGCAATAACGATCTCCGGCGGACGCAGGGTGTATGTGTCCGGCTTTTCGGGTTTTTCTCGTAAGGCCATGGCCGTAACGATGCGTAATTTTACGAGGAGCGGGAAGCATGACGGTCTAAAATATCTTTTGATATCTTTGGATGATTTCGCGAAAGACGAAGTCGCGGCCGGGGATTTGGCTGAATTAATCAGTATTGAATTTGGGCTGGCTCATTATGATTTTGCCGAGGAGTTCAAGACGGCTCCGAAGCACGGATGGCCGAAGGTTAAGTCCTTGACGCTCGCGAGCGGTTTTGAAGCGCGCGTTATGCGCCGGGCTGTTAAGCGCGGCATAATCGTGGCCGCGGCCACTAACCGCGCGAGAACTCTTTCCAACTATCCGCCTGGCGATATGACGCCGGAAGGCGTGGCCGAGGCGGCTCATGATTTGGCCCGCGAGTATCCCAGTTTGGAGGTTACGGTTTTTAACGAAAATCGTCTGGAAGCCATGGGTATGAATGCGATTCTCGCCGTAGGTCGCGGGTCGGCCAACCCGCCTCGGTTAATCGTTCTGGAGTATCACGGAGCAGGCGAGAGAGATTCTAAACTGGCTTTGGTCGGCAAGGGTATCACGTTTGATTCCGGCGGATTGAATTTGAAACCGGCTGATGGCATGGCCGATATGCATCTTGATATGTCGGGCGGCGCAGCGGTACTGGCCACCATGGGGGCTATTGCCGCCTTGAATTTACGGGTAAATGTCCTTGCCGTCATAGCGGCGGCGGAAAATATGCCCAGCGGTTTGAGTTATCGGCAGGGCGATATCATAAAGTCGTATAGCGGCAAGACGATTGAGATAGGCAATACCGATGCCGAAGGCCGGGTGGTTTTGGCGGATGCGATTTCCTACGCTAAAACCAAAAATCCGAATTTGATTGTAACGCTTGCGACCTTGACCGGCGCGGCGATGGTGGCCTTAGGCACGCGGGTCGCGGCGCTGTTTGTGAAGAATAATAAGCCATTGGAAGACATTATGCGGGAGATCGGCGACCAGTCCGGCGACGCGTTGTGGCCCCTGCCTTTGACGAATGAGCACGAGTGGGATGTGGAGGGGCATTTTGCCGATGTGACCAATACTAACAAGCATCACAGCCGTTATGGTGGCGCTTCAACCGGCGCGGCGTTTTTGTCCCATTTTTCGGGCGACACTCCGCTGGCGCACATAGACATGGCGCCAAGGATGATCGCTAACCCGGAAGAAGAGCATTTGTCCAAGGGCTCGGTGGGTTTTGGTGTCAGATTTTTTGTGGCTTTGGCGGAGAGATGGACGGAGGTTCGGGAGCGGCTCAAGGGAGGGAAGGGCTAAAATGATATAATTAAGTAGATGCTTGGTGTATTTGGCAACGATCAAAAACAGGAAGTTAAGTCCGTGACGCAGGACACAGCTTATTTTGGCCGTACCGATTTCAGAAATACCTCACGGCTTTTTGGCATTCAGAGGCGAGACCGGCGGCAACACATGTACGTAATCGGGAAAACCGGTACCGGTAAATCCGTGCTTTTGCATAACTTAATAGTGCAGGATATCGTGAACGGCGAGGGGGTGTGCGTGGTGGATCCTCACGGTGAATTGATTGAATCCGTGCTGCACAAAATTCCGGCATCGCGTGCCAAGGATGTTATCTATTTTAATCCGGCCGATACCGAGTTCCCGATTGGTTTCAATGTGCTGGAATTACCGGATCCCAAATATAAACACTTGGTAGCTTCTGGTCTGATGGGAATCTTTACAAAAATTTGGGCGAATGTTTGGAGCGCGCGCATGGAGTATATTATGAATAACGCGGTGTTGGCTCTTTTGGATACGCCGAATACTACGCTTTTGGGCATTACGCGGCTGCTGGTTGACAAACAATACCGCCAGAAGATCATTGCTAATCTTAAAGATCCGGTGGTGAAGGCCTTTTGGGTTAACGAATATGAGGAATGGCAGGATAAATTCAGAAATGAAGCCATTGCTCCGATCCAGAACAAAGTTGGCCAATTTCTTTCAACCGCGCTTATTAGAAACGTGGTTGGCCAAGCCAAGAGCACCATCGATGTTTTTGATTTGATGAATAAGCAGAAGATTTTTTTGGTCAATGTTTCCAAGGGGCGTATCGGTGAAGACAATTCCGCGCTTTTGGGCGCCATGTTGATCACTAAAATCCAGTTGGCGGCTATGGAACGAGTGCGTATTCCGGAAGACGAGCGTAAAGATTTTTATCTTTATGTAGACGAGTTCCAGAATTTTGCCACAGATTCTTTTGCCGGCATTTTGTCCGAGGCGCGTAAATATCGTCTGAATTTGGTTGTAGCCCACCAATATGTGGGGCAATTGGTAACTGATGTTTCCACCAAGGTTCGCGACGCGGTTTTTGGCAACGTGGGTACCATGGTGGTCTTTCGGGTGGGCGCGGCGGATGCCGAGTTTCTTGAACCGGAGTTTGAACCGGAGTTCGTGATCCAGGACATAGTCAATCTGCCCAACTACCATGTTTATTTGAAGCTTATGGTCAATGGCATGACATCTAGGCCGTTTTCCGCGAAGACCTTGCCGCCGTTTAAGATTAACGAGCAGGGTGCCGGCGCTGATGTGGTCATCACTACTTCTCGGGCGCAGTATTCCAGCGAACAGAAAAAAGTTGAGGATGATATCAACCGCTGGGCAAGTGGAGGCGAGAGCGCGGTTCCCTCCGTGGCTGGGGAGCCGACGGAAGATGTGGCGCATGGCGACGCCATATTGGGAAAAGACGGCAAAACGCCGATGTATGTAGCTGTTTGCTCTTCTTGCGGCAAGGAATCTCGTGTACCGTTTAAGCCCGCGCCTGGTCGGCCGGTGTATTGTTCCGAGTGCTTGGAAAAGATTCAGTCTGGGGAATTGTCCCCCATTTCGGCTTGTGAGGTGCGCCGCCAAGCGGAAAGGCAGAGCAAATCAGTGGAGGCACTTTCAGCTTTGGGTATAGAATTTGAGCGGCCGAAAATCGCGCCGAGTAGGCCCACGCCGCGCCAAGATCGGCGTCACGATGATGGAAAAAGCGATTATAAAAAATCGGACGCAAAGGTGCAGTCAAAATCTTTATCCCAGGAAGACCACCATCAGAGGCAGCGGGAAATGCCGCTTTCAGAATTAAAACGCGATGAACGGCCGCAGAAACCCCAACACCAGCCGAAAGAGATTTCGGATGTGGCCGGTTTAAAAGATGCCTTGAGGAAAGCTTTGGACAAAAAAGATAACTAAAAATCCGCCAGACGGCGGATTTTTAGTTATCTGGTTTTTTCCACTCGTTCCACGTATTCGCCGGTTTGAGTGTTAACTTTAATAACGTCGCCGGTATTTACAAACAGAGGTACGTTGATTTTGGCGCCAGTTTCGAGCTCCGCCACTTTGGAGCCGCCTTGGGCGGTGTTGCCGCGTTCGCCGGGGGGGGCTTCTTTAACCGCTAAGTCCATTTTGATGGGTATTTCCACGTTGATGATCCTCTCATCCCATTTGATGGCCACGACTTCCGTGTTGGTTTTTAGGAATTTAGCCGGATTACCTAGGATATCCTCTTTCAACGAAAAGCGTTTCGACGAATCGTTTTTTTCCGAAAACCAATACTCGTCCCGATGATGATATAAAAATTTAATGGACTGTTTTTCAATTTCCACGTCCTCAAACTTTTCATTCATGTGGAAATTGCGATCAATAATTTTGCCGTTCAGGAGATTCCTCATTTTTACTTGGGCTACCGGTTTTCTTTGCTGCATGCGTAAAAAAGAATATTCCAGCACTTCGTAGGGCTGGTTTTCATAGAGGAAAGTGGTCCCGATTTTTAAGTCGTTATAATCCAACATAATAATTAATTATACAGAAACTGGAGCAGGTTAGCAAGTTGATTTTTTAATGTAAAATAATTATAGTATGGTGATGAAGACGGGACTCAAAAAAGTATTCGTAGCCACATACACCAATGAAGGGTTAAAGTTTCAGATACATCTCGGTCCATTGA
>CAYHSY010000029.1:9130-12240 GCA_964359435.1 uncultured Candidatus Saccharibacteria bacterium | reverse complement strand
AATCTCCGTCGTAACGCTTGTATTCGGGCTTGTGTTTGGCGGCCTCGCTTTTTCATTGATCTTCGGGGAAGAATACCTACCGGCGCTCCCGGCTTTCTTTATGCTGTTGTTTTCAGTACTGATCGTTTTTCCGGGTACCCTCGCTGGCAATGCCCTCTTCGCTTATGACGAAGGACATTATTTTCTCCGCTTTGTTATCACCTCCGCGCTTGGCAACGCGCTTTTCAATCTGCTACTGATACCTCCGTACGGCATCGTAGGGGCGGCTGTTTCAACAGTCGCAACCCAACTCATCACCAACACCCTGATGTTTCAGAAACTATTTACCGTTATAAAAAAGCAATCCCGCTAAGAGGGATCCGCTGATCACCATTCTCTGATAGCCCTCTCCCAACGTTCCAAAGTACCGCAATCAAACCACTTGCCATTCTTAATCTTGTAGCCGGCCAATTTGCCGGCGGAGGCGGCTTGCGGGTAAATATCCCGCTCAATCATCAAAAAACCTTTTTTAAAATCAGCATAATCAAATATAGCCGGATCAAGCAAAGCCAAACCTGAATTAATATAGTTAGTCGGGGGATTCTTGGGTTTCTCCAAAAATTCTGAAATCTGCTTGCCCTTTAAAACCGCTACGCCGTAATCCGATGGGTTTGGCACTTCAAAAAGCGCGATGGTTGCGTGCGGCCCGATGGAATTAGTCCGATGTTCGGTCATCAACGACTTCAGATCAAATGATTTCAATTCGTCGCCATTGGTAAAAAAAAAGGGTTCTTTCAATTCTTTCCGCAAAAATTTAAGCCCGCCGAAAGTGCCAAGCGGTTCCGGTTCCACAATAATTTTTAATTTTTTCGGCAACTCGCCGGCATACCGCTTCTTCCACCACTTGTAATCTTCCGCATGATCCTTATGAATGATGACAATCGGTTCATCGACGCCGTGTTTATCAAAAAACTTTATTAAGTAATTCAAAATCGGCTTACGCCTAACAGTTAGAAGCGGCTTAGGCATTTCCAAAGTAACCGGGTATAGCCGTGTTCCCTTCCCACCGGCTTGAATAATAGCTTTCATATATATAGTATAACCAAAACGCACTTCTTAGCGTTTCGTCCTGATCTATCTGCCGGTAGGCAAGGTCGTGGAACCCCTAAAAACAAAACGTCACCGATGACAGTCGGTGACGTTTTGTTTTTACCTATATCCTCACACAACTTACGGCTTTTTCTGTGTTGCCTGGATTTTCTGGAAAGTCGCTTTCAAAGCATCCAACTGTAACTGGAGTTGCTTCTTTTGAAGCTCCTCCGCCGAGGCCTTAAGGGCATCTATCTGCGATTGCAAGGCCTGCTTATTGGCTGGAGTAAGCGTAGAAGTCGCCGGAGTTACAGGCGCAACCGCCTTCTTACCGCCAAACACCTCTCCCAATTTAGCCCGCGTCGCTGGCCCTATCCTGCCCGCGCCCTGATCCGCCTCGCTCTTCACAACTCCATTTTCAAGTTGGAATTTGAGTACCGCTTGACGAGTCAGGTTACCGTAATAGCCGGTTGGGTCAACCCCAAGGAGCTGCTGCAAACGATTTACGTCATTGCCGCGCGCACCTAACCCAAAGTTGCCATTAAAGACCGGGGAAACCGCTTGAGCAACCGGGGATGGTTGGGCCACAGCCGGCGCCGCCGGAGCCGGAACAGCCAACTTCTTCTGTGACGCCAGGGTCGCGACTAAAACTTTCAAATCATTCAACCTCTTTTGGAGCTCCACCCGCTGTGCCGCGCCTTTGGCGTCCGGATTCGGGACTAAGACGACCGCCTGTTTATTCGGATATAATTTCAGAATCGCCGCGCGTGTCTTTGGACCCAGAACACCCGCACCTTCGTCGCTAGCGCTGTTTACAATTTTATATTTCAACTGAAAAGCCAATAACTTCTCTTTAAGCGCCTCGTCAAAAACATTACTGTCGTCGCTCAAGCCCAAGAGCCACCTAAGCCGACCGACATCTTCGCCCCTCGCGCCCAAAGCTAAGCCCCTAGAAAAGCCGGCTGAAATCAATTTAGAGATCAAGGCCGGTACCGGAGACGCAGCCGGAGCTGACGCCAGAGCCACTACTGCCGCGGCAGAACCGCCGCCTCCGCCACTACTACCCCCTCCTCCGCCACTACTACCTCCGCCGCCGGTACCGCCGCCAGGGCAAGAACCTGGGGCACTAAGCGTGAAAGTAACGGTAGCAATGGCATCAGCGGTGCTCTTGGCCGACCATGTGGTCCCGCTGCTGGAACAGGACTCATATAGCGTAAAGAATGCGGTCGGAGACACGCTTACATCCATCTTAGTCGCAGAGGTAAATCCCACAGTCGCCCCAGCGCCCACCGGCAGAGCAATCGTGTTACCGGTCACGGCAATAGAAGTGATGATTTCACCAACATTCATGACAGCCGTAGGAGTACCGGATAAACTATTAAGCTGCAAATAGCCACTACCGGTGAAGCTTACATCAGCGGCGAAAGCAACGGGCGCAAAGAGAAGAAACGACCCTAAAAATGCTGCTATATAACTTCTCATGTAATTAGTAATTGGTTAAGTCAACTAATCTGCGCCTTACTTACACCCGCCAACTTCCACCCTTAATGCCGGCCCAACTCCAGCGCCGGAATCACCCATACTGCCAATATATATTCTATAAACCACAGACGAAGACGCCGCTATCATTTGGATGCAACTGCCCACGTTGGCGCCCGTCGCATCAACAAACAAGGTGGTTGTGCCACTTTCTGCGGCCAAAAACGCATCGCCAACCACGTTCAACTCTTGTGATACGCTTGTCGAAGCAAGTCGGGATGTAGTAGTTGTACCATATACAAACAAACCGCTATTATTGGCGCCACTGCCAAACGCCGCCGTGCCAGAGGCCGTCAAGCCGCCGAAAGTGGAGATGTGACCAGTAGAAGCAGTGCCTGTGGCAAAACCATTTAAGTTCAGATTGCCATACAACGAGGCGGTACCACCAAACGCCACTGTGCCGGAGGCCGTCAAGCCGCCGAAAGTGGAGATGTGACCAGTAGAAGCAGTGCCTGTGGCAAAACCATTTAAGTTCAGATTGCCATACAACGAGGCGGTACCAC
>CAYHSY010000029.1:0-9030 GCA_964359435.1 uncultured Candidatus Saccharibacteria bacterium | reverse complement strand
TACCATTAGAAGCCGTCGTGGAAGCAAAACCATTGTTAGTGATATTGCCGGTTACGGAAAGCGTGCTATGCAAATCGACCGCATCCGTGACACCCAATGTCGATGATGCGTAAACCGCTCCATTAAAAGTGGAGGCGCCGGTTACCGCTAACGTCCCTTCCGTGGAAATATTGGTGCTGATTGTGGAGACACCAAACACGGTTGTCGCCACTAAAAACACCGACAATAGAACAGCGACCACATAACTGAAAAACTGACCTTTGGAAAAAGACAAACTTCTCATAGAAAAAAGCTGTTATTAGACTTTTAATTTGACCTTTATTTTTAATAATTAGTACATGGGACCTGTTACCTAATAATCTTCACGTCTTCCAAAGATTATTAAGCAACAGGTCTACGCATAAAATAAGTATAGCATTTATAAAATTACACCAACTGCTTGCCTGTGGATAACACAAAACCGATCCGATGATTATCGGATCGGTTTTGCATTCTCCGGACTAATTTATAATCCCAACTCGCGACTCAATGCGACTGCCTTATCAATAAATTCTTGCCTCCGGGCGGCCTCGTCCAAAACTGCGCGCGCGCCGGCCGAATCGCCCAATTTTACCAGATTTCTGACTAAATTATCACGATAAACCCATTCCTCGGGATATTCGCGTACGAAATTTTTAAACACTCTTGCCAATCTCCATATATCTCCAACCTTGGCATAGGCCTGCAAAAGAACTTTCTCCGGGCTATGCAATAAATTATGCTCAGCCAAAAGTTTATCCGATCGCTCAATTTGCCCGTCCAAAATCAAAGTGGCTATCAAATTAAGCCGAGCAAACGCGAATCTTGGTTCAAGATTATAGGCCTTCTCTATCAACTCCAAGGCCTGCTTATATTGTTCGCTCCGTAAATGCACGTCAGCCAATTCAAACAAAATCTGCTGCTTGTTCGGAGCGAGTGTCAAGGCCTTTCGAAAAGCGGCGACCGACTCGTCATAAAGTTGAGCGCGGTTATAAAGCACGCCGATAAAAAGCAACGGCCGGGGATCCAAAGGGTTCTCGTCTATGCTTTTTTGCGCCTCGGCTAAAGCCAATCTGAATACTTCCATTTTGAAATCATCCGGAATCTGAGACGACCCCGTCACCGCGTCCGCAAAACGGACCAACTGCTCTCTAATCTCCGCATTACCCATGGCATCATACGATAAGGCCAATTTGAAAGCATCCAGGCCTGACCTGACATCAGACACGGCCGCCACCCTCAAGGCATCCAACAATGCGCGGTTGGCCAAAAACGGCTTGGCTATAACGTAATAAAATATAAAAATTAACGGCAATAAAATCGCGCCGGCCGCCAGTGGCAAATAAGAGGCATCAAGTGTCGCGCTGTAATGCTTATGTCGGCTTTGATGGTCGGCGCCCGCTTCCGATAGAGGGTCATCGAACACGGCCAAGTTATATATGTAAGCCAGGACCGTGAAAAACGAAAGATATGTCGCGATATTATCAAAAACAAAAAAGTTCTGCAGCACGTAAACCACGAGCAAGAGCGACAAAGCTACTACGACTTCCAAAGACAAGCGCCCCCCGGCATAATTCCTCCACATCAGATAACCCGCCGCCGCAAAAATCCCGAAATAAGATAAAAGGCCCAAAATACCGGCATTTATCAACCAATCAAAAACAATATTGTGGGCACGGTCAAACCATGGCTCTTGAGCGTAAAGTTGTGGCTTAAAATATTTGGCAAAAACGACACCATAATTTTCCGGACCCCAACCCAAAATCGGGTTCTCTCGAAAACCCTCATAACTCATCTGCCAGATGTAAGCCCGGGCGTCGTCCAATGATAAATTACGGAAACGGCTCAACACCGGACTCGATTGCACAAAAGCAGTGTCTCGAAGCAGTAAGAAAAGAATCGGTACGCAAGCAACGGCCGCGAGTATACCCAAACCGATTTTACGGTGAAATTTTCCGCGTGGCGTATCCGTCTTCACCAAAAAAAGATAGATGCAAGCGAACAGGAAACCGGCAATCAAAATAGCCAAAATAGCGCCGCGGGTCGCCGTAAAATAGACACTCGCCAGAGCTAAGGCGGACGCGATGCCGTAATAAACTTTTGCTCCGCGCGTCTTGGCATGGAGCCAGAGAATAGCCGAAAAACCGAGAACAAAAATCAGATAGGCCGCGAGATAAGTCGAGTTGCCGATGGTACCGTCTACCCGCACTCCGCCTTGGGGAGACGCGATATAGCCCAATTTCTGCATAAACACATAGCCGCTCTCGACAATGCCGGAAATAACGAACAGGTTAAAGAAAAAAAGCCAATCCCGTTTTTCAAAAAGATGGCCGAGCGCAAAAAAATATGCCGCGAGATGGAGATAAGCCAGTAAACCTTCCATGCGCTCATAATTGGACCAAAAACTCTTTGATGGATTAACGCCAAAAATAGTGGCTAAAGCGGCAACCGCCACAAAAACCAGAATGGCCAGGGTCAAAGCATTCCAGCGCGGCCTGTATTCTTTATAAAAAATGGCAAGGGCAAGATACAGAGCAAAAGCCAACTGAACCAAAGTCCTGAATAAAAATGCCTTGCCGGTGATATACGGGAAGAACATCGACTTGGCTATAATAAGCGGCACAAACGGCACAACAAAAAGGGCTAATTTTGCCCCCCAGAGACAAATCGTTTTGAACTGATCTCGTACCATACAAGGAATAATAAATTAAAAAAACTGAATCGTCTAACGCTTCCGCGCCTAACGGTTACCGCTCCGTTTGGATTTCAGGGTCGAAAGTTTTTTCTTAAGCCGCTTGTCATGCTCGCTCACATCCGCAATCGTCAAACCCTGTGAAGCCAAGAGTTGCACGTTGAATTGCTTATTGGCATTCAAAAGCGCGGCTGCCCCCTCCAACCCCAAGCCGCGGGCAAATTGCAAAAAAGAATCAAGGTCTTTGGGCAGGCAATAGCCGCCCCAGCCCCGGTAACCGCCGTGCGCGACGTCCAAATGGGAATCCCCTATCCTATGGTCGGCGCTCATGCCCAAACGCACATTCTCATAATTGGCCTCTAATTTTCCAGCGGCAGCGGCCAAGGCATTCGCCCAATTAACCTTCATCGCGAAATAAACATTGCCGGCATACTTAATGAACTCCGCTTCAGTCGCCGTGACGCGCACCTGTTTATAAGTACCTATACCCCAAGGCGACATAAAAGGCGCCCGCGGCAAAAGCGACAAAACCGTTTGCGCCGCATCTAAACTCTCAGCCGTAAAACCGACAATCTGGCGATCCGGCCGCAGCATGTCTTCCCAAGCCCGCGACTCCGTCAAAAATTCCGGATTAAAAAGCATTTTCAACCGCGGATGCCGCTTCTGGAGCATTTCGGTTGTGCCCGGCGGCACGGTAGACTTCACCACCACCACCTTGCCCGGCGCGATAGTCGCAACGGCCTTCTCCACAATCGAAGTATCACAGGAACGATCTTTTTTCGGCGGCGTCGGCACTGCCACAAAGATAATGTCGGCCACGTTAATATCGTCGTTCATTTTTTTCTTGGGATCTTTATCAAACAAAAAAATATCCCGCCGGCGCCGATAACCTTTAATCTCCATAAAATATCTGACGAGCGGCGTGCCCACCATGCCCACGCCAATAACGCCTATTTTAAATTTCTTTTCCATATTTATACAACCGATTTATACCACTCAATGGTTTTATGAATCCCTTCCCCAAGCGTGGTCTGGGGAATCGCGCCCAACAACTGTTTCATCTTGGACACATCCGGCACGCGACGGCGCACAAAATCGCCTTTGCGCAACGGCGCAAACCGAATAACCAAATTGGGATTGCCGGCCGCCCATTTAATTTTCAGAGCCAGTTCTCTGATGGCCACCGTTCGGCCGCGGCCTACATTCAAAACCTCGCCATCGGTTCTTGACGACAACAACGCCTTAACGGATGCCAAAACATTGTCGCTCACATAAACAAAATCGCGCGTCTGTCGCCCATCCCCAAAAATCGTAAGCGGCTCACCCGCCAAAGCGCGCTTGATAAAAATACCCATCACAAATCCGTAAGCACTTGCGTCCTGCCTCGGGCCATAAACATTAAAAAACCGCAGAGCCGTGGTCTTCAAGCCGTATTTTTCATAATAAGCCCGCATCAGTTGTTCGCCGACCAATTTCACCGCGGCGTAAGGCACACGCACATTCAAAGGCCCATCCTCACGCTCCGGCAAATGCACCGGATCGCCGTAAACCTCAGACGAGGATGAAAAGACAATTTTTTCAACTTTATTTTTTCTGGACAATTCCAAAATGTTTTTGATGCCTTCCAAATCCTCCAAAACCTCCAAGGGCTTTTCTATGGTGCGGATGACGCCCACTCGCGCGGCATAATGGAAAACATAATCAATCTGCCGGCCGCGAAACGCTTTTTGCATATCGGCGGAAACGTTGGCGTTGCCCTTGATAAAAATGAAACGCGTATTACGACGTGCCTCCTCAATATTGCGCAAACTACCGGTGGACAAATCATCTAAACACACAACCCGGCCGCCATGCGCCAAAATAAAGTCGGATAGATTGGAACCGATAAAACCGGCCCCGCCGGTTATCAAAACAGTTTTACCTCTTAAACGTGAAAATTGAGCCATCTTAAATCAAAATTTAAAAATTAAAGTTCAAAATGACATATAATAATTCAAAATTAAAAATACAGGTTTTAAGTTTTTTAATTTTAATTTGTCGTTTTGATTTTTGATATTTGATTTTTTATTTTATATTTTTTCAAAACTATCTATGCAAATAATTCTTAATATAATCCGCTACTCTTTTGCCGGAAAGTCCATCCGTAAACTCCAACTGCTCGCGTACAATCCTCTCGCGGCCGGGCTTATCAATAGAATGGTCCTGCAAATACATAATAATCTGATTTACCAACTCCTCCGGCGTCCAAGCCAACCGCACGCCGCCGCTATTTTCAATCATCTCGTAATGGTCGTGGCCTTTATAAAAAATCTTAACGCCATATTTGGGCGGCACATTCGGGTCGCCATCATAACGCACGTTGATAACCGGTTTTTGCATGGCCGCCGCGTCCACGCTCAAAGTGGAGATGGTATTTATAATCACGTCGCTGTAAGCCAAAGAATTCATAAGCAATTCAACATCTGCCTGCGAGTGTTCATAATCCTCAACCGGCGATTGTTCATTTTTCACCGTAAAGCGCGCCTCACACGGCCGGGTGATAGTGTAGTGGTCGCTGGGCTTCAACATGCCGGCCGGAATCTCGGCGTTGGTCGGCCGATAACGCACAATCAAATGTAAATTTTTGGGTAAACGACCGTCATGGATGGCGTCGGTTAAAGTATTGATAATATTCACCGACGACTTCACGTAGTCATTAAAGAATGGGGCGCACAAAACCAGGCGGCGATCAGCCGGGATGTTTAATGATTTCATAAATGCCTCGCGGTCCATGTTGCGGGGGCGGAAGTGCCAATCAAACTGCGGCGGCCCGGATACATAAATATCGTCCGCCGGCATCTTAGCGAGCTTGATCGCCTCTTGCTTCATAGTAGAATTGTGCACGACCAATTTATCCGGCAAAATCTGCACCACGCCCTTAGACGTCAGGTTGTCCCATGACCGGACCAAGCCAATGGTAAAATAACCGGCGCGCTTGGCGGCACGAATAAAAATGCGATCCACCGGAAACACGATATCCGGCAACATTACCAAGTCCGGTTTATGCTTGGCGAGCAACGCGGCCGTCTCTTTGTCGGTCGGTTCAAATTTGTCCAAAAGCCGCACGATAGGCATGGAAATCGGGAGAGGTGAAAAAAGCCGGTTAAAAATCCGCCAAAAAACCAATTTGAAAATACTCTCATGCTTATAGTAAGCCAATTTCTGCTTCAAACGAATGGTGTTGGTGTTCAGCAAATTGATGGCGGCGTCATTCAAATTGCGGCCGAAAGTTGTTTCGCCCTTCACGTCCAGCGGTTCAAAAATTACGTTGGGTTGGGGAAATTCCTTCTTGTAATAATCCACTTTAGCCGATGGCACCACCACCACTAACTTTATATTTTGATCTTTAACTAAATCCCAATAAGTATCTGTTCTAAAAAAATTCCGGGCCCTGATGCCGTTATAAATTGGCACAATAATTGTCTTCATACTTTTGATAGAATCTAAGTTCTTTATATAACCAAATCAACGGCAGTAAAGTTGCGTTAATTCAAAATGCAAGAATCAAAGTTCAAAGTGATATATAATAATTAAAATTAAAAACGCGGATTTAAAGTTTTTTAATTTTTATATGTCATTTTGATGTTTGATATTTGATTTTTAAATTACCTCCCTGGTTATTGGCCCAAATCTTTTAATCGCCTTCTTAACTTCCTTTCCAAGTATATTGGGATATTCCTCGGACGGCAATCCTCCGGCATATTGTTGCGGCCGCATGGCATAAAGCATCTCCGCGTTGACAGTTTCCCCGGCTTCTATATCCCGCGCGGCCATGAGCGATTTCCGGAAAAGCGGTCGGAAAACCGCCTCGCCTTCTTGCAAAACCTTCCCTTCCTCTGCCATGGTTTTTTTGGCAAACTCGGTGGCCAAAACTCTCTCCCGCTCGGCCGGATCCGCCTCTATTCTTTTTACGCCCGCAACCAGGCCTGCCAACTCGCCGGGCGTCATGGAAACCTTATGGTCCGACCCCCAAAGATCGCGTGATAGGGAAAAATGTTTTTCAATCACCCGCGCGCCCATCGCGACTGCAACGAGCGACGATTCAATGCCGACGGAATGATCGGAAAACCCAATCGGCAAATCGAATTTCTTTTTGTAGAGGTCCATAGTGCGCAAACGCAACTCCTCCGCCGGACAAGGATATTTTGACACGCAATGCAACAAAGATACGCGCAAATTTTTCTCCCGCAAAAATCCCACCGCTTTCTCCACCTCTTCCAAAGTGGACATGCCGGACGAAATTATAATCGGCTTCCCCGTCTGCCGGAGATAATCCAGCATCACAAAATCCAAAATATCACCGGAGCCGATCTTCCATAAATCCACCCCGTTAGAAGTAGCCGCGCCGCGATCCCCCGGACTCGCGACTCCATCACGGGCGCGACTTCTAACGGGGTCCACGCCGACTTGTTCGTTCAAAATCTTCGCCGCCCCTCGGCTCATGGGCGTGGAAAAAAAGATGATCCCCCTGCGGTCGCAATGCTCCTTAAGCGGTTTCCAAAATTCTTTAACCGGAGTAGAGAGCGTGTTGCGCTTCACCCAACCATACCTATCGGCGCCCTTAAAATGCGGGGATGTTACGTTTATATTAAGCTGTTCGTCTTCAACGTTATGCGTCTGAAATTTAATGGCATCCGCGCCGGAGGCCGCCGCTTCGTCCACTAATTTTTTGGCGTTTTCCAGATACTCCGCGACGGACTTTTCTTCCTGGGATTGAATAAAATTTTTCCCCGCCTCGGCAATGATAAAAACGCCTTTATTTATTTTCTGCCAGATATCCATATTTTGCATATATTATAAAACAAGATTTCACCTGCTAAAGTTGCGTTTCTAATTTAAAAGCCCCCGACCGCTTCCAGAAGGAAACAGCCAGGGGCGCGCTTTGTTTTTTGTTGTTGATTACTCGTGAGAATGACCACAAGTACCACACTCATCTCCACAATCGGCCGGACCATCGCCCGGATCGAACAAGGCCTTCACGAGCGCTTGCCGCTCCAGCTTCTCCGTGATCGCGGCGATCATCTTGCCGACAGCCGTACCCTTGGGGGGCACGACGTAGAGCTGCTCCTGCTGCTCGCGGCAGATAGAGAAATCACCCTGGATTGCCGCCGCGAGCTTCTGGTAATCCGTCGGCCCATTGATCATGACCGTCGGTGCCGTGCCGTCCTTGGCGAATTCGGCATCTTCGGGTTTGGTGAGTCCCGCCCGTTTCAAGCCGTCCGGAGTGAAAACCGTGATGACCCGGATGCCGTGATTGGGCCGGTGCATGGCGCTCCGCGCTGTCATTGCCGACCCCGTCGGGTCAATGATCACATCAGCAATGTCCACGAGCGGTTCGGTTGCTTCCACCAGAATGAAGCGGTCACCATCCATATCCCCAGCCACTGTTGACAAGGGCGGCACCGCATCCGAACCGGCGAACTTCTCATTCTGCACCTTCGCCGCCTTCGGCGAAATCGCGAGATTCACAGTGACATTCCAAGGCATCGAATCTTCCTTAGTGAATTCCGCGTAGTCAACCGTACTGCTAGGATCTCCGGGGTGCATACAAAGAAAAACTTCCCAATCGTACTTATTGTTCTCGCCCGCGGCGCAGATCGCGGCAGCCGCGATCTGCTTGTTCAACGTGGGGTCCTTGGTGAACGACACGAGCATGACGCGCTCGTAATCCTGAACTTGGTACTTCTCCTGCGCCTCCTTGCGCGAGAGCCCCACCCGACCCATGTCCTCGTGCGTCGGGTTGCCGGCCGCGATGACGCGCAACAGCGGCATGCACTGCTTCGCGTCATCCGCATCCGTCGCCTTGGGCACGAACACGCCCGCGGCAGCCGAAAGCGCGTTCGCAAACCACGGCCGCCGCAGCACGCCACCCGTGAAAACCGGATTATCCGCGTACATCCAGTACGGGACCCCCAGTTCCCGGCACATCATCGCGGCCCGGAACTCCTCACCGGCAACGTTCTCCGGGTGACCCATGCCGACGACGGCCATATCCGCGCCCACGATCGCGGCGCGCAACTGGTCGTCCGTGACCGTCAAGACGCCCTTCGCGTCCCCAAGAAGCGTCCGCACCGTTGCGCTCGCCTGCTCCAAACCCGTCTTGAGGGCCCCCAAGGCCTGCGAATTGGCAACCATCCGGCCCACGAGCGCCACCGTCTTCCCTTGGAGATTCATGGAATCCTCCGTTGTCAAAAAACCACTGGAAACTTCCCCAAACACAGCGTCCAGGGAATCCTAATATGCTATCAGATTAAATTACATCTGTCAAATTCAACTCAAAA
>CAYHSY010000028.1:0-12479 GCA_964359435.1 uncultured Candidatus Saccharibacteria bacterium | reverse complement strand
AGCCCTCATCGTTCAACGGATAGGACGCAAGATTGCGGATCTTGCAATTGAGGTTCGATTCCTCATGAGGGCACAAATTAAAATAACTGCGTAAGGCCGTTATTTTAGTTTCTACGCTTGTCATGAGGGATCGAACAAAAGGGGGTCGGGGAAAGGCGCTAGCGTTTCCCCGTGTAGGAAATAGGCCGAAGGCCGTTTAGAAACCGTGGGTTTCTAAAGCGCAGAACATTTGCCCCGTGGGCAAATGGACGAGCAGTGAGACCTCCTCATGAGGGCACAAATTAAAAAACCCCCGAGTCCCCTCGGGGGTTCAGACGTTGGGATGTGACTTATTGAACCGGACAACTCGCCGGGCCTCCTGACCGCCCAGACGGAGCAGATCAATAGGCCGACGTCCCTCGAAATAATGATTCTCCTTGAACAGGAAAGCGCGGACCGATCGATAGAATTGCAAGAAGTTGAACTTGCCCGACGGGTCAGAAGAATGATGGCGCGAAAGCAGACCGCGCAAGATTTTCGGCAAAGACACCGCGACCGGCCTTTCGAACTGCCAGGCCGGATAACGGATATTGGTCCACCAAACGCGCTGAAAACCCCTTCCATCCTTACCCGGCCTGAATTTGCCACGGACAAGCTGGATAGCCAACAACCTGCCCTCTCTGACTGCCAGACGCAATTCTGCTTTGGACAAGCGTAGCAAGACACGGGCCTTGCGGAGCGGGAGGCCTGCCCGGAAATCCACATCAATCGCCCCCCATTCCTCGCGTTCCAGATTCAGCCTGGTTTCATCGCAATATTTACGCATGGTTATGCCTCTAAAAACAGAAAAGAAATTGGGAATGAACTATGACGCAAGTATGACATGCAATTATCCATATGTCAAAAAATCGGGTTGCAATGCTCAACATAAAACCCCATGCCATGCTTTTTGATATAATAAAGATAATGATAAAAAAACTATCGGTCGCGACAGATCAGTTCATCTACCAACCGCCAAGCTTCTAGATACCAAATAACATATTTACTCCATAACCTAAAACTCCCCCGAGACATATCGGAGGAGTTTTAGGTTATGATTTATAAAATTACGATTTCCAAGGTGCGCTTGCCGAATTGCATGGCTGATTCACGGTCCGGGAACCAGACGTCCACGCGGTCGCTGAAACGCGGGTGCATGCGGTCTTTAACCACGAATATCTTGTCGCCGAACATTTTAGGAATCTGAATGTGGGTGTTGAACGGCAAGAAATTGGCAGCCACCATGCCGTCAAAAACGTGCTCGCCGGTCGCAGAAATAAATGGCGTGTCGTCCGTCTGGTCTTCGGTGGAAGAATAAGCCGTCATGACTACGGTCATATGCTTTTTTGGACGGGAAGCGCCGGAGACGTCGGTAAGCGAACTTTCGGAAATAATGGACTCAACGCTCGCGACCGGCGCGGCAACCGGCGCCACCGCGGCGGTCGCAATATTCGCGGCCAACAAAAGCAAGGCCCCGAAAGTGAAGGCGCGGTCAAAACGCGGCGCCAAGCGATACTTACTCCAGTTAATTAGTTTATTGATGACATGTTTCATGGTTTTATAGGGTAGTCCTTCGACGAGCTCGGGGGGGATATTACCCACCAGGCCTGATAAGAAAAACCCTGATTTTAAATAAAAAAGACCCATTTCCGGGACTTTCTTGTATCGATATATTATACCATAATTTATGGCTTTGTGTCAATGGTATTGACGAAAAGTCGCATTTTTACTATGTTTATTGGAGTTCGTCAAAAAACGCCTATTTAGCACCGGGAGGAGACCGTGAACAAGCATTTCGCCGATGATTTTGTCCACTTTTTCACACAGATCGACTTGGACAAGTTGACAGATAATGACCCGTCATTCCGGCCGATTAGAGAGGGTGACGAGATATTGGGCGACTTACCCGATTCTCTGAAGCGCTTGGAAGCGGCCAGACGGCGATTCCGAGACCTATTAGCGAAAGCCAAAAGGAAACTGCATAGCTTTCTCGGCTTGCATTACGGCAATGTTGCCAAACCGGAGATCATCCTGGGCTTCAAGCAACGTTACTACGAAGCCAACGATGCCTTGGAAGATTTCAACTTATTCCATGCCTTCTTCTCGCATGCCCTTGGCAGATGGGCGGCCGACAAACTGGATGGCCGAAAAGGCACGCTGTACGTAAGAAGAGGGTGGAAGGTGGTCTTTGCTGAGGAAGAAGATGAGGGAGTAATTCTGACACCTGAACCATCAGAAGAAGATTCGCCGCTCAAGCATGCCCTCACCAAAGATACCGCCCCTTTGCCGGAAGATATGGAACCGCCGCCACATGAAAAAGACAATTCGACCAAACCCACGCCTGGCCCGGAATCACCCACGGATCCGACAGATGCAGCGGATCCCCCGGATGAGAATGACAGTCAAGATGAACAGCGGGATTTCGAATAAGAGAAGCTAATTAAAAACCGCGGGGTGCGAGCCCAGCGGTGTTTTTATTGCAACCATTACCATCCCAACGTGTTCAAGACAGAGTCGGCCATTTCCGCGCCATGGTCAATCGCGGCCGTGATGGCGCCGGGCTCGAAACTCAAGTGCTCAAGACCGGGGATGGTTTTCTGTGGTGAAATGACAATGATGTCCGGCAGTTTGTTACCAAAACCATCAAAACGCGGCGTGGGAATCGAAGGATTATTCTTCTTCCTGAAGTATTGCAGGAAACTCAACGGGGCATCCATGGGATAGAGGCGAAGATCTTGAAAATGCTCCAAGTTATAGCGCAAGAACATCTGAGTCAATTTGTCATGGATTTGAAAATGAGACCAGATCAGACGTTCGAGCCAACTCTTCGGAGTCCAACTGCCGCGCGCGGCGGGGAAATCATTCAAAACCAAGAAGAGGGTTTTAACCTTGGCCTCGATCATGCGGGTAAACTTGACACATATCGCGTCCGAACACATCCGGCCACGTATGGCGACAGGATCAAAGATGCCCGGGGGACTGGCGCCGGCCTGGATAACCGCTCGCCAAAGTTCCGGATCGTTCCTAATCAACTCGTCATGGTTAGAGAAAATGACGTATTCCTTTTCATAATCATCACCTTTCATCTCATCCGTCACCGGCACCAGAAGGTCGACAGGAGAAGCGACTACAGCCCCAACATCCAAACCCGGAATAACAAGTTTTTTCTTTTGGTCGCCGTGGATCAACCGATGGAGATTGGCGTTATCAAACAAAGAAGCGCGGTTCAATGCCCGCCAACCCATCCGAAGATACGACCAATTGAACAGCCAGTTGGACCCGAGTTTTTCAAGCATCAACCATTTTTTGACAACAGTTTCGGCCCGCCAACCGCAAGCGACCAACTCCGAAGCGTTCAAGCCGCTCCCCGAAACCGCGAAAATACGGCCGGGCAACCATCGCTTGCCGACGTCAGGCACCGCGCCTCCACCCTCCGGCCCAAACCGACGAGCAAAGGCCTTTATAACGCCGACACTGAAGGCACAGCGGCAGGCGCCACCACCGATGATGAGGCCGACTTCGGGATTAATCCATGATTCGAGACCGGTGTTTGCGCGCGCGTCTTCGTCTCCCATGTTCATGTCTCCCAAAGGACTCCTGTGAATATACCCGTTTTACGGCTATTTTTCAACAAAAACAAAATCGCCCCAACAGACATTGGAGCGATTTCTAATCCAGGTTCACTCGCAATTTTTTAACCTTTTCCCGGTTCAGTTTAGGCAAGCGGATGGAGAGTACGCCGTTTTTCAAAGAGGCCACGGCTTTTTCCGGATCAACTTCTTGCGGCAGAATGACAGAACGGGCAAAACGACCCCAATAACATTCCTGATAAAAATAGTCGTCATCCTTAACGCGCTCAAAGCGTTCTCGGCGGCCGCGAACGGTAACGGATTCATTTGTAATCGCGATATCCAAATTTTCCGGATCCACGCCGGCGACGGTTGATTGGATAACAATTTCCGTGGGTGTTTGATAGACATCCACGGCCAGTTGGCCCTCGGACTCTTCCACAAAGTCCTGCAGTTCTTCTTCAACTTTGGCCTTGGGCAAAACCGTACTTGTTTTGGCGAGTTCGATTTCGGCCTCCTTTTCGGGTTGATTTTCGGATTTATTGAAAAACATAAATTCAATCGGCGGATTTTAATTTTTCAAAATCATTAAGCACAAAAAACGCGGCGGCGACCAGCAGCAAGGTGGCAACGAATGTTTCCGGTCCATATTTAATTATAAGAGAATTAAATATGGCGTGCAACAAAGTGGCAACTCCGATACCTTCGGCTATCAACCACCCCAACTTAGCCTTATCGCGCATGGCCAGACCCCAATAATACCCGACCAACGCTGAGGCCAAACTATGGAGAAGAGTCGCGCCCACGAAGCGCAAGGAAGCAATTTCAACGCCATTCGGCCCGCCGCCGAAAGGTATGATGCCTTTAGCCACGGAGGCGATATTTTCAACCGCGGCAAAACCGAGTCCAGCGATAATCATGTAAACCATGGCATCGATCGGTTCATCAAAATCGCGGCGCCAGGAAATGACCAAATAGACGGCAAAAAATTTAAAAAGTTCCTCGATCGCCCCGAGGACCGCGAGAGCGGCGGGACTATACACGCCTACGCCAAAGCTTGGGAGGATGTCGCCCAAAAACATCTGCGGGCCCAGGACAAAAAACGTGGAAACAATACCAGCCAAAAAGGCATAAAAAATCAGGATTTTGGGTTCCGGATGATTCTCGTCCTCGCGAATAAAAAAGTAGAACCAGACAAAACTGGGCAAGAGCCCGACAAAGAACGGGAGATAAGACATTTGATTTAATTATACAACAATGACCGAGGGCCGGTGGCCAAAGACACGCAAGGTAAAAATTCCACTACCACTTTTCAATGATCAGCCAATTCTTGTCACGGAGGGGGAGTTTTTGGTAAATTTCTTCCGTGAGATGAGGCATAAAGGGATGAAGCATCTTCAGGGATTCGAGCAAGATATACACAAGAATTTTATCGGTATTTTGATCAATTTGATTTTTGGAGGCCTCCAAATAAACATCGCAAAAATCATGCCAGAAAAAATCATAGGCGGAGTGGAGTGCCGGACCGAAGTTGTATTTTTTTATGTCCGCCTCAACTGATTTCTTTGCGGTTTTAAGCCGAGTAAGGATTTTTTTGTCGGCCGCTGTTTTAGACAAAACGTCGGATGACGGGGGTCGGGGATCCGAAGTAAAGCAGCCCTCGGTCGTCGGTCGGCCGGCGGTCCTCCCTAAAACGAATCTGGATGCGTTCCAAACTTTGTTGGCAAATTTTTTGCCGGCCATAACGGAGGCCTCATCCCAACGAATGTCCTGGCCGCCCATGGCCTGCCAGATGATGCCGAAGCGGGTGGCATCCGCGCCATATTTTTCCACGAGCTCCAGCGGGTCCACGCCTGTGCCGAGAGATTTTGACATTCTCCGGCCGTCTTTAGCCAAGACCGTCGCATGAATAAGCGCGGTTTTGAAAGGTGCCCGCTTGCCCATAAATTCGAGACCGGAGAAAATCATCCGGCCGACCCACAGATTGATAATGTCGCGGGCCGTAATTAAAACATCGGAGGGATAAAACTGATTTTGATCGGCTTCGGGGAGGCCGGCAAAAGGCCATAGTGCGGAAGAAAACCAAGTATCTAACACGTCTAAAGAGCGCTCCATTTGGCATTGTCCGCAGAAGGGGCATTGCTTGGGCTGTTCAAGCGCAACAATAAAGTTGTCAGACGACGGATGACCGATGTCCGGGGTGCGGACTCCGGACTCCGGACTTAAGACTTCGCCTGGTTTATTTTTGGCACAAAAATAAACCGGCAGTTGGTGCCCCCACCAAATTTGCCGGGAAATACACCAATCCTTAATATTCCCGAGCCAGGCAAAAAATGGCCTGCTGAAATTTTTCGGCAAAATTTTAGTTTTACCCGCTTTCACGGTTTTGGCCGTCGCTTGAGCCAATTTTTCCATTTTTATGAACCACTGGTTGGACGGAAGCGGTTCGAGCGGGGCGGCGCAACGATAGCAGACGGCAACGCTATGATGGTACGGCTCTTCTTTGACCAACAAGCCGAGGACTCGCAGATCTTCAACAATTTTCTTGCGCGCTTCTGCGACCTTCATGCCGGCATACTTGCCCGCGCGTTCATTCAGACGTCCGCGTTCATCAATAATCTGCACTAAGGGCAGGTTGTGACGCAGTGATATATCGTAATCGGTCAGGTCGTGCGCCGGCGTCACCTTAATTGTGCCTGTGCCGAATTTCTGGTCGACGGCTTCATCCGCCACCACGGCAATTTTCACTTTTATTTTTCGCGGCGCATCAAGCTCGCCACTTGTATCGAGAGATTCAATTTCAAGCTCTCGGCCGATATATTTTTTGTACCGCGGATCTTTAGGGTGAACGGCGATGGCGGTATCCCCGAATTTTGTTTCCGGCCTCACAGTGGCGAGTACAAACGGGCCATATTGGATGTAATATAGCGTCGCGTCTTCCTCTTTATATTCAATCTCCAAGTCCGAAAGCGAGGTACCGCAACGCGGGCACCAGTTCACGACACGCTTGCCGCGATAAATTAAACCTTTATCGTGATAATGAACGAATGCTTTCAAAACCTGCCCGCTATAGGCCGGGTCCATGGTGAAGCGCGTACGGCTCCAATCGGCCGAGGCGCCCAAGCGCTTTAGCTGGTCCAAGATAATCGTGCCGTATTTACTTTTCCACTCCCAAATTTTTTCTATAAATTTCTCACGGCCGAGATCAAACCGGCTGATATTTTCTTTGCGTAAGTTTTTTTCCACCACGTTTTGAGCGGCGATGCCGGCGTGGTCAATGCCCGGGAGCCAAGCGGCCCTATATCCCCTCATTCGGTGATAACGGATTAGAATATCGGAAATGGTCGCGTTCAGGGCATGGCCCATGTGAAGGGAACCGGTGATATTCGGGGGTGGAAGCAAGATGGTATAATTTTTTAGTTTTTTAATTTTTAAGTTTTTTGATTCCGGCGCGGGGGCAAAAAATCCGCGCTTTAGCCACTCGGCATAAATACGCGGCTCAACTGATTTTGGATCATAGGCGGATGACTCCTCTTTTTTGGGCTGATTTTGCATATCCATGCCTATTATTCAAGCATAAATTCGATTGTTTTTCACTATTGACCCCGCACTCAATTCGTATTGTTGTTTTGGCCTGGCCGCGATACGAATTAAGTGCGGGGTTGACTTATGGTATATAATTTGCTATAATATAGAAGTAAAGATTGGCAAGATTGTACTGATAGGAGGAAGGGAAATGCTGTTGGGAATTCTGAGCGAAGAGGAGCGCACCGTGGCCGAGAGGAATTATGAATTCATCATCACTATGACAGAGGAAGAAATTCTCCTCTTGGCATACAATAACTTGAGCGCGACCCTGCTCAAGAACGACTTTGAACTGATTCGCCTTCAGCTGGAAGGCCTGCACCAAATGGAGGTGTTAAGGGCCCTGGGGATGCCGCTATCGACCCTCGAGAGCCTGGTCGCAGTCCCCTGAAGCAAATGAGCCAGTCCCGCGTCGGCGAAGTGGTGCACTTCAAAACAGAAAATCGGAGGGCATTGGGGGCCGAGCCGGCGGAAAGGGCGGCTGTGATTTCTTGGCGGCGCTGGAGATGATCGAGGAGTCCAACTACAAAATCGGGCTTCAGGATATCTTCAGCCCAACGTCGCAGGCGAGGAGATAACAGCGTACCGACCGGATCGACGGGATGTCGACCCGGTTTTATTTTTTATCCCGTTAGAGGCAGCGTGCTCCCTGCCTCTAACGGGGTTACAAGCTCAAATTTGAGTCGGCCTCCAAGGGATATTTTTTCTTGCTGGATTTAGCGCGCATATACGCGGCGGCGGCAATCATTGCCGCGTTGTCGGTGTTATACGCTGTCGCGGGAGCGAAAAATTCCGCGCCGATATCGCCGGACATTTTCTTCAAACTATCCCGCAGAGTACGGTTCGCGGCCACGCCGCCGCAGAGGAAAATTGATTTGGCGCCAAATTCCAGCGCGGCCCTTTTAGTCTTAGCGGATAAGACGTCAATCGCGGCGGCTTGAAAAGAAGAGGCAACATCGGGAACGACGGAGGTCGGATGACCGAGGTCGGATGACGGGCTTGCCGGATCGTAAACACGGACCCCGTTCGTCGGTCGTCGGTCTTTTATGCTACTGCGTAAATAATATAACACCGCTGTTTTTAGTCCGGAAAAACTGAAATCATAATCTTTGGCGTTGATCATTGGTCTAGGAAACTTAATTGCTTCCGGATTGCCTTCGCGCGCCATTTTTTCTATCTCCGGACCGCCGGGATAGGGGAGCCCCATCAAACGCGCCACTTTATCAAATGCCTCGCCCACCGCGTCGTCCCGCGTCTCCCCCAAAACTTTCCACGAGCGGAGGGACTTCATGTGAACTAACATAGTGTGGCCGCCGGAGACTAGAAGAACGATAGCAGGAAAAGTTGGGGCGTGAAATGACGGATGACGGATGACGGATGACCGGTCTTCGGTCTTCGGTCTTCGGCCATCCAGTGGCAATAAATTAGAATACAAGTGCCCCTCAAGATGGTTAGCGCCCACGAGCGGGATTTTTAATTCTTTGGACAGTTTTTTGGCAAACTCAATGCCGGCCCAGAGAGCGGGCTCCAAGCCGGGACCGACGGTTACAGCTACTAGATTGACTAATGACGGAGGACGGGTGACGGAGGACGGACTTCGGTCATCGGACATTCGTCGCCAGATTAAAGGCAGGTTTTTTTCGTGTTCGCGCTTGGCGAGCGTGGGCACGACCCCGCCCCAGTGCCGGTGGATGTCTGTCTGCGACGACACAATACTTTGGAGAACCTTAAACCGCGGTGTTTTTTCGCCGCGCTTTTGCTCCGCCTCCACAATCGCCACAGAGGTATCGTCACAGCTGGTTTCGATGGCTAAAATACGGACAATTGACATATCTAATTATTCACTATATACTATCTCACAGCACAAAAAACGGCAAGTTGTTGAGGAGAAAGAAAGTGAGTGATCGACTTTGGTTCATCTTGTTCGGTGTCTTGATGCTAGTCGGCGGATTCCGGATGATCACCACAACACTATCACTTGGCTTAAGTCATCCTGAATTCACTGCCAAAACGTTGGACGGAATGACGACATTTCTAACTGGGGCATTGGGTTTTGTAATCATACGCTTCCAAGATTTGGAAGAAAAACTGGACAAAATCCTGAAACAGTCGGAAGAAAAGAAACAGAAGTAGTCCACCCCCCGCGCCCGCACCGGCCCCGGGGATTTTATTTTTTATTGAAAATTGATTATTTTACGATTATACTTTAATGTATATCTGTGCCGGTCCCATCGTCTAATGGCTCGGACATTTCCCTTTCACGGAAAAAATACGGGTTCGATTCCCGTTGGGACTACAAATTACGCCTTTTGCTATAATATCAATATATGATTTTTAATTTATTTACTTACACCGATTGGGCGCTTTTGGCTTTAAGGGTTGCCGCGGGCGCGATTTTTATAGTCCACGGACTGCCGAAATTAAAAAATCTTAAGGGTACGGCCGGTTGGCTCACAAGCGAGGGTTTTTGGCCCGGCATGTTCTGGGCCTTGGTTCTCTCTGTTTTGGAAGTGGCTGGCGGCGCGGTGCTTATCATCGGCGTCTATGCTCAGATACCGGCAATCTTATTCGCCATACAAATGTTTGTGGGTACGATTTGGAAAATCAAAAAAGGCATGGCGCTTGTAAATGGTTATGAAATTGATTTGGCGCTTTTGGGTGGCGCACTGGTTATTATGACGCTTGGGCCGGGGGCATACGCGCTTCTGTAAAAAATTACAGGACGGAAGATCCCCCGCCACAATCCTCACCCTTTTTTACCAAAAGGGGTGAGGAAACAGGAAGGGGTGTTTTTATTCCAAATGAATTTTTTTGGCGAACTCCTCGTAGCGGGCATGGAGCAACGGATATGATTTCAACCCTTGATCTTTTTTCACCACGGCGACAGCGGCGGCGCGAGCGGTTTTAACCAAATCCATATTATTCAGACCATTCATGGCGGTATCGGGAATACCCGTCTGATGCGAACCCAAGAATTCGCCGGGGCCCCTGATAGCCAAATCCTTTTCAGCCAATTCAAAACCGTTTTTAGCTTCTACCAACGATTGCAAGCGCCGCTCGGTTGCTTCGGAATGAGAATCTGTAAAGAGTAAACAAAATGACTGATGCTCGCCCCGGCCCACGCGGCCGCGAAACTGATAAAGCTGGGCCAAGCCAAAACGCTCGGCGCCCTCGATCATCATAATGCTCGCGTTCGGGATATCGACGCCAACCTCGATGACGGAAGTGGAGACCAAAATGTCGTATTTTTTGGCGGCGAAGTCCGCCATGATTTCCGATTTTTCTTTCGGCTTCAGCTTGCCATGGAGCATGGCGATGCGCAGGTCGGGAAACACCTTGGTCTTCAGGCGTTCATATTCGTCTTTCACCGCTTTCACATCGTTCCAGTTCAAATGTTTCGGCAAAAACGCGTCTACCTCTTGCGCCTCGGCTTTCTCAATACGCGGACAAATCACGAACGCTTGCCGGCCTTTACGGATTTCACCTCTGATAAACGCATAGGCGTCCGGACGTTTTTCCGGCGCCACCACTTTAGTAATGATCTGCTTGCGGCCCTTGGGCAGTTCGGTGATGAGCGACAGATCCAAATCACCGAAAATAGTGAGCATCAACGTGCGGGGGATTGGCGTTGCGCTCATGGATAAAAAGTGGGGAATGTATTTATGTTTCTGGCTCAAAAGCGCGGCGCGCTGACGGACGCCAAAACGATGCTGTTCGTCCACGATCGCCAAAGCCAGAGAATCAAACAAAACATTTTTTTGTATAATCGAGTGCGTGCCGATGACAATGTTCACCTCGCCATGTCCAATCTTTTTAATCAAATCTGACTTCTTCATATCCGTTTCCAAGCCGGTTTCAAAAAATAGTTTGGCGCCGGAAGACGTGATGATGCCGGTGGGAATGCGGAGATGGCCAAAAATTTTGGCCAGAGTTTTATAATGTTGCTGGGTCAAAACCTCGGTCGGCGCCATAAAAGCCGCCTGATAACCGTTTTTAGCCGCGGCAATGGCGGCAATCGCCGCGATGACCGTTTTGCCGGAGCCCACGTCGCCCTGGAGCAAGCGGTTCATAGGGCGCGTGCCGGAGAGATCGCCCAAAATCTCATTCAAACTCTGTTGCTGGGAGGCGGTCAAAACAAAGGGTAATTTACTTAAAATGCCGCTTAATTCATTTTTGTCCAAAGCAAACTTCGGCGCCTTTTCGCGCGCCAATTCCAGGCGCGTTTTTATATTATTAAGTTGAAGCAAAAATAAATCTTCAAAAGCAAAACGGCGCTTGGCCGCGGTCGCGTCTTCCAAGATCTTCGGGAAATGGATGTCGCGCAAGGCAACGTTTAATTCCGGAAATCCGTTTTGTCGTAAAATTTCTTCCGGTATAAAATCATCCAGTTCAACCAGATTGCTCAAAATGGGCTTGGTCAAATATCGAAGGCCCTTGGAGGTGAGGCCTTTGGTCTCCGGATAAATCGGGATAAGTCCGGCCGTGTGCTTGGTTTCGGAAGCAAAACTATTAATCAACTCATAGGACGGATTGGAAAGATAAACGCCGTCTTCGCCGAAAGCCACCTTGCCGGCAAAACTCGCCAGACGGCCGGGACGCAAGGTCTTCGCGATATAGGGCTGATTGAACCAAATGGCGTTGATAGCGCCCGTATCATCCATAATCTGCGCCTCCACGATCACCATGTGCTTGCGCATGGTCCGGCGCAAACCGACTTTCCTAACCACGCCCTGAATGGTGGCGTTTTGATTGCCTTCCAGATCCGTGATGCGCATGACAATCGAAAAATCCTCATATCGCGTGGGAAAATGCCAAAGCAAATCCCGGACGGTACGGATATGCAACTTACTGAGTTTGGCCAAAAACCGGGGAGCCAAGCCCTTAATTTGAGCGATTTCGTTGGAGAGGGTAAGCATGCGTACAGTTTAAAAATCAAATATCAAAATTCAAAATGACAACGTAAAATCAAAAAATTTAATTCCCGAGCGACGGATCCGATAGCCATCGGACCGGAGTCGACCGCGTGCCGCCCGAGCTTCAGCGGTGACGCAAGGAACACCATAATTTTGCATTTTGATTTTTGCATTTTAAATTTGAGATGTGCCCCCACTTGGACGCTGCGCTATCGAACTGCTCGCGCTATGCGCTGCGCTCACGAACCCAGCGGTTCGTGGACTCCGCCACGGGAAAACTCCCGTTTTCCCGACCCCCTTCCCGTTCTCTTCCAAGTGGGGGCACCGCGCTTCGCTTGTGCCCCCACTTGGAATCGAACCAAGGTCTGCGGATTAAGAGTCCGTAGCTTTACCA
>CAYHSY010000027.1:0-12791 GCA_964359435.1 uncultured Candidatus Saccharibacteria bacterium | reverse complement strand
TTTCCAAAGAAAGAAATGTGGAAGAAGCCAAAAAAACTAAGATTGAAATCAAGAAAGCGGAAGAAGAAATGGTTGGTTTGGACAAAGAACGCACCGACTTGCTCTCTAACTTGCCGAACTTGCCGGCCGAGGGTTGGCTTTTTGGTCACGGAGAAGAAGATAATAAAATCGTGCGTGCAGTGGGTGAGAAGACCAAATTTGATTTTGAACCGAGGGATTATCTAACGCTCGGCGAATCTCTTGGCATCATTGACGTCGCGCGCGGCGCGAAAGTTGCCGGCAGCCGTTTTGGTTATTTGGTTGGCGCCGGCGCGCTTTTGGAATTCGCGCTGGTCAATTTCGCTATCAATCGCTTGGTTAAGAAGGGCTTTGTTCCCGTGATCCCGCCCGTCATGATTAAGCCGGAGGTTTATACGGGCATGGGTCGGCTTCAAGGCGGCCAAGAAGAAGAGCGTTACTATTTGCCCAAAGACAATTTATATCTGGTTGGGAGCTCGGAGCACACTATTGGCCCCATGCATATGGAGGAGATTCTTAAGGAGGAAGATCTGCCTCGCCGTTATGTCGGTTTTTCAAGTTGTTTCCGTCGTGAGGCGGGCTCTTACGGCAAAGACACCAAAGGCATTCTCCGCGTTCATCAGTTTGATAAAGTTGAGATGTTCTCTTTTGCGGAGCCGGGCAAATCCGAAGTTGAGCATCAATTTTTATTGAGCACCCAGGAAGAGTTAATGAAAGAATTGGAATTGCCGTATCAAGTAATCCAGGTTTCTACCGGCGATATGGGTTTTACCGATGCCGCTCAATATGACATAGAAACATGGCTTCCAGGCCAGAATAAGTATCGCGAAACCCAGTCATGCTCCAACACCACTGATTACCAGGCGCGAGGCATAAACGCCAAATATAAATCATCCGAGGGTAATAAATTTGTCCACATGTTGAATGGCACTGCTTTTGCGATTGGCCGCATGATAATTGCCATAATCGAAAACAATCAGACCGTTGACGGCAGCATCGTGATTCCGATGGCTTTGCGCCCATTTATGGGATTGGATAAAATCTCCAAATAATAAAAAAGCTCGTTGCGCGGCCAGCTAACGAGCTCCTAAGGGGTTTTTTTGTTTTTGGAATTCCAGTTTCGCCAATCGTGGAGCGCCTTTATGGCTTGCCACGAGTCAGTAGGAATACCGAAGAGCTTGTAGGGTAAAAGTAGGGCGGAGGCCTCGTTGATCCAGAGGCAGGCAAAAACAGTATAAGCAACGATTTTCATTTCCGCCCCAATAAGCCAGAACAGAGAGGTCAAGCCCGCCAGCGCGATTATTGAAACCGCCACAGTAAGACCGACGCCGGCTACCGCGATGACGAACCGTTCACGCGGATGTCGGCCGGTATAGGAGAAGCTCCGGGGGTTGTTGCTTTCCCGATCCCACTCAGGACCTTCGCCGACGCACATGGACGAGCCATAGAGGTAGGGGATTCCGATGAAGATTATCACACCGCGTATTTTGAAGCTGAAGTACCTCCCCAGCCCGATGCTGACGTATCTCGTGGCTATGCCGTATTTGAGTTGGAAGTACAGGTGCCCCATCTCGTGAATGAAAAGTTCCAGAGGAGTTATAAGGAACAGATAAATAAGAAATCCCTCGAGGATTTGGCGGTACTGGTGATCGGCAAGGATCGCCAGCAACCGCTCTCCAAAGGAGCTCATTGCTGGATCCTTTCACGGAAACACCAAGTGCTTTATTGCTACGTACTCATTTCAGCTAATACCATATTATAATATTTAGCAAGGGTCTGTCTTACCTGACTGTTCATTCATTTGTTATTATTTTTGCAAAGTGCTAATATAGGCATAGTACTCTTATCATGGTTTCAATTCGGAGAATTGGACATGAAGAACGCCAAGCCATGGAGTTGTTTCGAGAAAGCCGGTTTCGGGTTTGCGATGTTCATGCTGGGTATCTGTGCGCATCATTTCTACGTGAATCGCGGCGTACTTCCGGAAATCGGTTTCAGGACGCACTTCACGACCGAGGTGGAGGATGCTTTAATCGACGAGGTGGTGGCCAAAATGCCGACACAGGTGGTAGATTCCGTGAAGATGGTTGTCCGGGTCAGCGATGTTTGGGATGGCATAGCGGCCAGGCATATCCAAGATAAAGCCGTAAAGGGAGTCATCTTGATTGGCGATTATGCCGATGCTGGGCCGGAAGAATATCGCGTTTGGTTTTCCCGTATAATTCGGCACGAATTCACGCATTCTTTTGCGTCCAATCTGCCGGAAGAGGCCTGGGAGGAGTTGGCAAACATAATCCCGCCATCCTCTTATGTCGGCCATGATTATCCGAAGCTTCACAAGCTCGATTTTCCTAGTGACGGTTTCGCCCAACCCTACGCCCGTAAAGATCTGGATGAATATGTCGGCGTGCTGGGGGAAGAAATGTTCACCTTTCTTTCGGGTGAAAATTCGGCCTTTGATCATTTTGACCGTAGCCAACCTGTCTGGGGCCGAGTCTTCGATTGGGCTTTGCGGTGGAACTTCATGGACGAGAGAAGCCACGGACGTCTCATGGCTTTGCTCAATGATTAGAGGGCTCCTCATTGGGGAGTCCTTTTTGCTTTTTGACGGTTTTTATGGCACAATGATACCATGATTAGATCCGAGTTGAGAACCTGGGTGGAAATCAATAAGAACGCGGCTAAGGCGAACGTTAAAACGTTTCGCCGCCTGATCGGCCCCAAGATATTTATGTGGGCCGTAGTAAAGTCCAACGCTTATGGCCACGGTTTATTTACGTTCCCTTCATTGGTAATGAATGACGTGGACGGCTTTTGCGTGGATACGCTGATCGAGGGTATTAAATTGCGTGAAATGGGCATCCAAAAGCCCATACTGGTTTTGGGCTTTACTCTGCCTAAATTGTTTCCATTGGCGAAAGAGCGGGGCATCACTATCAGTATTTCCAGTCATGATATTTTAAGGCATTTCATATCGGCTAAAAACGTTCCTAATTTTCATCTGAAGGTTGATACCGGCATGCACCGACAGGGAGTTTATCCGGAAGATTTGCCGGCCATCATCAAAGCGTTGAAGTCAGCCGATAAAAATCAATCTATGACAGGCGTTTTTACGCATTTCGCCTCCGGCAAAGACATCAATTATCCGACTTACACGGATATGCAATTGAAATCTTTTCTGATCGTCTGCGGTGAATTAAGCCGCGCCGGTTTCAGTAATCTCATGCGCCACGCCTCCGCAACCGCTGGAGCGATTGTTGATCCCAAGTATCGCTTAGACGCGGTGCGGATCGGTATTGGTCTTTATGGTTTGCCGCCGTCCAAGGAATTGGAGATTCAGCGCGATGAAATTAAATTCAAGCCCGTCCTAGCGTGGCGCGCTGTCATTAGTGAAATAAAGAATCTCAAGAAAGGGGATTACGTGGGTTATGATTTGGTTGAACGCGTATCTCGTGATTCAAAAATCGCTATTCTCCCTGTCGGTTATTGGCATGGTTACCCCCGCGCTCTCTCCGGTATTGGCCAAGTCCTGGTTAAAGGCAAGCGGGCGAAAGTTTTGGGTCGGGTTTCCATGGATATGATCGTGGTAGACGTGACCGGCATTGCTTGCCGTTTCGGCGATGTAGCCACGCTTATTGGCCGTGATAGTCGGGATGAAATTACCGCTCAAGAATTTGCTTTTACCGCCGGCGCCTCTTATTACGAAATCATTACCCGCATCAACCCTCTTATAGAGCGCATAGCTCAAGGTGTATAATGAAAAGGTGCATACCGCTGAACTGGAAAAACGCCGCTTCCGGCGCCGTTTAAGTATTTATCTCGCGCTTTTTATTAGCATCGCGGGTTTTTTGGGCGGGGCCGTCATGTTCTTCGGTGAATCATTTAAATTTCAGGAAATAAAAATCATTGGTGTTTCTCCGGTGTTGGTCGAGGATTTGAAAAAGGTTTTAATTAACGAAGCGAAGCAAGTTTATGGTGCAAACTGGCTTGGCTATCGCCATATGGCCTTATGGTTGGGCGATGAATTAATAAGCGCTGATCCGCGTCTTTCGGGTTCGCAACTTAAGAAGGATATTTTTAAGCGCATTCTCACGGTAGCCGCGCCGGTACACGAACGTGCCATAATTTGGTGTTCGGATTTTTGTTATTGGCTTGATAAATCGGGACGCGTATTAGAAAAAGCTCCTTCGGCCGAAGGAGAGTTGGTCCCGACCGTCTTTGCCGTTGGGGGTGGTGAGGCCGCCGGCGGTCAGCCGGTTTTACCAATTGAATCTTTTAATAACCTGGTATCGTTTTTTAACTTGCTGAAATCTACGGGTCTTAAGAATTTTAGATTCCACGTGGATCGATCCGAACAGGAACTATTGGCGGAACAAAAAGGCCTGGCGTCCATTTACGTCAATCTGCGTTATAAGCCGGATTTTATAGAAGGGCCGCTAAGACGCATCATGCAATCTCCTGGGTTGAGCAAGCTTTCTTATCTTGATTTTAGAACTCAAAATCGGGTTTATTTTCGTTAGCGAGTGATGGCTAGCGCGACATGCGCTATGATAGCTATCACAACCAAGCCATATTTAATGGCTTGGTTGGAAATTCTTTTATCAAAGGCGGATATATTAACCCGCACTCCGCCGGAAAAATAATTGCTTTCGCCGACGCACCAGGACTTAATAGGGCTGCTTGCGAGGATAAACAAGCAGGCCGCCGCAACACCGGTGAAAATATCCGGCCAGAAACCGAATGTTACTAATTGATAAAAAATTACGAGGCCGAGCAGGTAAATAAACTCAATGGATTTTATTTCTACGAAGCTGAAAATCGGCACTAATACTCTGGCGCCTAAGTTTTTAAAGAAGGTGGCGATAGCCGCCGTGACGCTTAAAAATAAGCCCAGAAGTATGGTCAAAAAGCCGGGCCAAGAAAGTGTTTTAACTAAAATAGGAATAATTTTTGTCATACTGTTCTGGTTAAAGAAATAAGCCCCGTATCGCGCCAAGGGATTTAACGCCGGATTCTGAGCTAAAAAAGACATCAGCCCGGTTTCGGTTGCCGGTATCGGCGGCAGCAGCCACCCGGTCGCGGCAAGGCCCGACGCGGCTATGATAGTTAAAAATAACAAAGGAGTGCCATACTTTATGGCGCGCAGGTACAGAAAAGTTCTACGATTAGCCGGATCAATTTCCTGCCAGGTCAGTAGAAGTCCCGAGCCATAAACAATTATTGTTGCCAGTACGGCGATGGGGAAAAGTATAGCCATGGTAAAGTTGCTCAAAGCGGCCGCAATTAATGACGTGCCTAACCAGATGCTCTTGTTTCGCGTGGGGGCGATGATAAACAAGGTCATGATATTCAGGGCTAGGAACGCCGTTAAAGATGAAGTTAAATCTGTCGTGGGGTCAGCCAGCGCCGGAGAAAAAGCTAAAAAAATGACGGGTAGGAGGGCCCAAAACCGGCCCATTACTAAGACTGCGGAGAAGTAAGCCGCCAGTAGTAATAACGTGGCCGCTGCCAATCCAACGATTCGCGCCTTATAGAAGGCCGAGGGCAGTGGCTCTGGTTCATTTTCGCCTTGTAAAAAATAAGGTAACGCGGCCGCGATTGCCGGTATCGGCGGGATATCTGCTTCATTACCGAAAAAATTTAAATAAGCGAAGCCGGCTTTTATGGTCCGGGCCTCGGTTTCGGAAACCGGCGCGTCAATCGAATGTTTAACCGCTAAAGCGGCATAGCCGGATACGATTAAAACTAATGCCGCGTATGGCGCGAACCGTGTCAAGAAACGCATATATATAAGCATATCTTTTGACGCGCAAAAGAAAAAGGGGTAGATTGTAAGATAGCATACCAATCAATGGGGGAATACGAGGAGGGTTAAATATGCCCAATACCCTCATTTTCTACTTCCTTTGTTGCTGCAAAAGTCATATTCTTCATGACCCTCACCGTGTTTCCGATCGCGGCGAAAGACACGTCAAAGAATTTGCTTCCCAAATAGCCCGTGAGTTGGACCGCCAACCGAATGTGCGGACACGGGGCATCGCCGTCTATCATGCTCCGGGGGATTCTTCAATCATGGCCGACGCGTTGAGACAGCATCTTTCCGGATTGATTGACGCGAAGAATGCCCTGGTTTGCCGGTCGGCTCCGTGGGGAGCGGAAAAGCATATTCTCGGCTATCTTCTGGTCAATGGTTCGCCTCTCATGATGGAAGACGTCCCGATCGGCATTGCCATCTTTGTGCAGGACGAGGACAGCACGGAACAATTGGTCAGGGGTTATGGCGGAGCCAATACCTTCAACATGACTTCAGGTACCTTCTTTGTCGGTGTCTATCCCGAGGGACTGATTCGCAAAGAGCTTCGTTGACTCCGCAGCTTCGGCTTCGGAGTTTTTATTTCTCGAACTGGCTCCGGGGCCGCCAGACATTCCCCGTAATGGCGCAATGGTCGCTGATGCCGGGTATCAGTTCCACATTTTTGACTAGATATTCCGGCGTAGTGAAAAAGCCGTCAACCATCACCTTAACTTTGTCGCCGAATTTGGATATATTTGAGTCCAAGCTGGATTTATATTTGATCGGGATATTGTCTTTATAACGGGCAGCGAACGCCGCCCATGTTTCTCCCCCGCGCGGCGCGTTTAGATCGCCAATTAAAATAATCTCCGGTATTTTATCCAGGACTTTGAATAATAACCCTATGTCTCGCCGTTGGTCATCGTTGGTCTCGCCATTCGGCGTCCAGGTAAAGTGAGTGGTGCCAACGGTATAATCAGCGTCATCTTTAGTTACGGTGGCGGTCACCAACACTCTATTGACGCTGGTCATATCTCCTAATACAAAAGAGGGTATGGGATGATGAGCCCCAAGATAGTAATGTTCAGATAAATTACGAAAGGGGAGACGGGTCAAAAGCCCCACGCCTTCGATGCCCGGCGTGCCGCTGATGTTTTTATATTCTTCATCAATACTGGCAACAGGTGCGAACATGCCATGCATTTGTAAAATCCGACCCAAAAGCTGGAACTCCGTTTCGAAAACTTCTTGAAGACAGATTACATCAGCGTTCGATTCTTCTAAAAATGAAAAAACCCGCTCTACATGTCGGTTGCCTTCCACGTTGAGTGAAACAACTTTCAATGGGCTCATTTGATATCTTCATTATATCAAATCTCTGTTAAACGGCGTGGCCTCTCGATACTGCGCTGATTCGTGGCTGCGGGGTCTGGGCTCGAACCAGAATACTCGCCTTCAAAGGGCGATGTCCTACCATTAGACGACCCCGCAATAATCTTACTGCATATATTCTACCACGCTTTCTGCCCACTCGGCAACCCCAATCTATTTCTGGAAATTCTCAAAAATCGCGACTTCCAGTGGGGCAACGACAAGAGGGGAATAGCGCATTTCGCCATAGGCGCGGATTAAGGACTTCAGAAGGGCAGTCGCGGTCACCGGGTCGGCGGAAACGCTGTGCATTTTAATACTTGCGATCTCGCGCTGGGTTAATTCATTGGAAAACAATGTCTCCAATTTTGGGTCATAACGCAGGGCCAAAACGCGCCGGAGATAATTTATAGTTTCTTTAGTTAAATCCAAAACATTATGTCCATCGGCGGCAAAAGAAGTGAGATAGCTGATGGCACCCGCGCCATTTTTTGTGATTAAAAAATCGGCGAATTTAGTGACGCCGTTCAAGGCCGCCTTACCCAAAAGTTTGGCGACCGTTTCGGCATCGGCTTCTTCCGAGCTCGAAACTACCTGATCTAAAATGGATTCCGCGTCCCGCAGGCTGCCTTCCGCCGCGGAAGCTACAAATTCCACGGCCTCGGGTTTGATCTTCAGATTTTCGGCTTCAATAATTCTGTTTAATTTGATAATAATTTGCGCGACGGGCAACCGTTTGAAGTGAAAGCGTTGGGTGCGGGAAAGAATAGTGGCCGGAATTTTATCATATTCGGTAGTTGCTAAAACCAAAATGGCATGCGCCGGCGGCTCCTCCAAGGTTTTTAAAAGCGCGTTCGCGGCTTCGCGGGTCAGCATGTGCATTTCATCGATGATGAAGACCTTTTTAGAATAAGAAATGGGCGAGAGTTTTATGCCCTCCTTCAGTTCGCGGATTTCATCGATGCCTCGGTTGGAGGCCGCGTCTATTTCAATAACATCAAGCGCCGCGCCGCGGTCAATTTCGTCGCAGATGCGGCAGGCGTTGCATGGCTCGCCTTGGGCCTTGAAAACGGGATCATTTTTACGAGTTTCGCAGTTCGCGGATTTAGCAATGAGTCGCGCAACCGTTGTTTTGCCTGTCCCGCGGGAGCCGTAAAACAAATACGCGTGCGAGAACTTATCTTCTCGCGCCGCGCCCTGAATTGCCGCCCGCAGGTCATCGTGGCCGACCAGGTCCCCAAACTTTTTGGGGCGATATTTGCGGTAAAAGGCGAGTGACATACTTTGAGTATATGGATTCTGGTGTACAATAACAATATATGCTCCGAGTCAGAGGCAAGGCAAGGAAAAAATTCAGATTGATAATTGCTGTTATAGTTATCGTGGTTGCAATTTCGGGTTTTATTTTCTTTTTAAGAAGCGCGCCGGAATCACGGCTTTTACCCCCGAGAGAAGCGGCTAATATTTTTGATGCGTTGAGCAATGGCTTAGGAGGCGACATTGAAGCGCAGCGTCCTTTGGAAAACCCTCCCAAAATCATCAAAGCTGTTTACGCTACCAGTTATTCTGCCGGCAATGAAACAAAGCTTGATTATCTTTTCGATCTGATTGAAACGACCGAACTGAACGCCATAGTGATTGATATCAAAGATTTCTCCGGCATCGTTGGTTATGACAGTGACTTGCCGTTGGTCAACGCCTATGGCGCGGAAGAACCGAGAATCAAATATATCAATAAATTAGTTAAACGATTCCACGATAAGGGCATTTACGTGATCGGGCGTATCGCTGTTTTTGAAGATCAGAAATTAGCGCTCGCAAAACCGGATTTGGCGCTCAAAAGCAAGAGTACCGGTAAACTTTGGCGCACCAAAAGCAAATTATTCTGGATGGATACGGCCTCAAAAGAAGTTTGGGATTATAACGTGGCGATCGCGAAAGATGTTTTGTCCCGAGGTTTTGATGAAGTGAATTTCGATTATATACGCTTTGCTTCAGACGGTAATTTGGACGATATTGTTTATCCTGTTTGGGACGGCCAAATTTCCAAACGGAAAATCGTCAGGTCTTTCCACGAATACATAAGGAATGCCCTGCCTACGGCTAAAATCTCCGCGGATTTCTTTGGCATGGTGACGACCAATAAGGACGACCTGGGTATAGGTCAATATCTGGAAGATGCTTTGCCGTATTACGATGCCATCGCGCCCATGGTTTATCCGTCGCATTATTCCCCAAACTTCATTGGCCTCAAAAACCCGGCTGCTAACCCCTATGAAGTAGTGCGCTATTCGCTGGATGAGGCGCTTCGGCGGCTTGATGCCTATAAAACCAGTCGTGATCTGGCCTTGGCCCAAACAACCACCGCAGGCGATCAGATTAATAAGTCTGTTCCGCTGCCGGCACGGGCCAAACTTCGGCCCTGGCTTCAGGATTTTAAAATAGGAGCCAATTATGGTCCGGCTGAAATCAAGGCCCAGATTAAGGCGACCGTTGACGCGGCGGCGGGTTGCCGGCGGAAAACCGGCGGCGTGGATAATGAATGCGGTGAAGGGACAAGCGATGAACTGCTCGGCCCGGTAATTGACGGCTGGATGTTATGGAACGCCCGAAATGTTTATACTAGTGGAGGGGTTGGTTTAGAGTAGATAAATATGTACCAAGTTAACACGGAACAATATGCCGGGCCGCTGGAAAAATTACTCCAGCTCATTGAAGAGCGCGAGTTTCAGATCACAGCCATCAGCTTGGCGGATGTGACCACGGATTTCATTGAATACGCCAAAACACTGGAGTCGGACGCCCATCCCAAAATTGTGGCGGACTTTATCGTCGTGGCTTCGCGCCTCATGCTTATCAAATCCAAAGTTCTGATCCCATCTCTGGAATTTACTCAAGAAGAAGAACGCGATGTCCGTGATCTTGAGTTGCGTTTGCAATTATACAAAGATTTCAAAAGCGCTTCTGCCGTCTTCGGCGTCGCCTGGAAAAATAACTCCACGATTTTTAGCCGCCCATTTTTGATAGGCGCCACAGCCCTCTTTTGCCCGCCAAAAACCCTGTCGCCGGCTTCGCTGCGTTACGCCATGAATCGCCTGATCGGATTTTTGGAAACCTTCATTCCCAAAGAGGAAAAAACTGTTAAACGAACGTTGGTCAGTATCGAAGAAAAGATGGCGGAACTCCTGGCTCATTTTACTTCCGGCTCAAACCAAAGCTTCAACGCGCTGGCTTCCGGTCGCGCCAAGGGAGAAGTGGTGGTTCTATTCTTGGCTGTGCTTCATCTCCTAAAACAACAAAAAGTTGACATTTCTCAAAATAGTCCTTTTACTGATATTATCATGATCAGACAAGCTTAATTATATGAATGAAGACAAGCCCAAATTCGATTGCGGTTCACTGGAAGCTGCCCTGTTTGCCTACGGCGAACCCATTGGTATTAAAAAGTTATGCGATGTTTTTGATATTTCCCATGAAGAGCTCGCCTCGCTGGCAAGCCAGCTCCAACAACGGCTCGGAGAACGCGGGAGCGGCCTTTCCGTTTTCAATGGCGACGGGCGTCTGGCGCTTATAACTCTACCGGGTCATGGCCTCTTTTTGGAAAAATTACTTAAAAAAGAATTTTCAGAAGAATTGACTCCGGCTGCCCAAGAAACTTTGGCGGTTGTGGCTTATGCCGGGCCGGTTTCCCGTTCGGAGATAGAATATATTCGTGGTGTCAATTCCAGTTTTACGCTTCGCAATCTGTTGATCAGGGGATTGATAGAGCGAGAGACCGACCCCAAACGGTCCGGGAGCTATTTTTACAAATTAAGTTTTGATTGCTTCAAACATCTTGGCTTATCCCGCGCTGAAGATTTGCCCGATTACGGCAAATACCGCGAGCTAACAGATAATTTTATAACCAAAGGAACTGAAACGGATAATAATCAAGGACACTTGGCATGAAGTTCGGCGGCACTTTATTTGGCGTTATAACCGCGTTTGCCTTATTTAGCATGGCAAGCGAAACCTTTAGCCCGGTGCCTTACCCGGATGCTTTTGATAGCCGTGTCAAATTAACCAGCTTGGTCAGTTCGGCTCAAATTTTAGAACGTCCTCCGGTTTTACTGCCGTTGCCGGAAGATATTAAAAAAAATATCGTCGCACCCGCGGATTATGAACCTGAAATTGCCGCGCAGGCCGCTTTGATTTTCCGGCTTCAAGATGGCGAAGAACTTTTAAAATTTAATGCCGAAGGCCGTCATCCGCTGGCCTCGCTTACAAAACTAATGACAGCCATTATTGCGGTGGAGCGCATGGGTTTAGCACGAGGCATTACCTTAAACGAAGATGATATCGCACAAGAAGGATCGGCCGGGGACTTTGCTTCCGGAGAAGTTTTTAGCGTAGAGGATATGATATCCTCTATGTTCGTGGCTTCATCCAATGATGCCGCCGGCGCCTTGTCCAGAGTTTACGGCGCGAGAAGCTTTGTAGACGCGATGCAGCAGAAAGCGGCTGAATTGGGCATGGGCGGCACAAGTTTTGCCGAATCAATCGGCTTTACTTCTTTAAATCAAAGCACGGCTAGAGACGTGGGTGTACTCATTAAATACATTAATGCTCGGCACCCGTATTTTTTCAAAGCCGCCATGGAAAAAGAGGTTGAAATCAAAGAATTGACATTCGGTAAAACTCATTCGATCAAAAACATCAACAAATTTGCCGGCCGAGATGATTTTCGGGGTGGAAAAACAGGTTATACGGAAGAAGCCGGCGGTAACTTGGTGTCTATATTTAGGACAAACGGTTCCGATTTTGTCATTATTGTATTGGGCGCGACTGATTCTGAAGCCCGTTTTATTGAAGCCGAGAGGTTGTACGAATGGCTTAAGGGTGTGTTATAATTATCGGGATATGGCCACAATTGAAGCAATTCGCGTGCTCTCAATCGCCATGCTTTCTTTTTTTATAGCCATCGGCCTGACGGTTATTTTTATTAAGGTTATAAAGAAAATCGGCGTGACTAAGCAAATCAGGGTCAGCGATGAAGCCCCGGTCTTCGCGCGTTTGCATGAAAAAAAGGCAGGCACTCCTACCATGGGCGGCATCATTATCTGGCTGACGGTTATAGTTTTAGCCGCCGGCTTCTGGATGCTGCATAAATTTTTTGGAGGCGTTTTTTCATTTTTTAATTTTGTGGATCGCGCCGAAACTTTTTTACCCTTGGCCGCCATGATAATAGCCGCCGGGTTGGGCCTAATTGATGATCTGATGGGCGCCATGAAAATCGGGCCGCACGGCGGCGGACTTCAGGTGCGTCATAAACTGATTTTTTACGCGGCTATAGCGCTGCTTGGCGCTTGGTGGTTTTACTATCGTTTGGATTGGGATGTGCTTTTGGTGCCATTTTGGGGCTATATTAGCGTCGGATCATGGTATATACCTATCTTTATCTTTATCATCATTGCCAGCGCCTTTTCCGCCAACGAAACGGATGGCTTGGATGGACTTGCCGGCGGCGTCATGCTTTTTGCGCTATTGGCCTTGACTGTTGTTTCATTTGCCATGGGCCGTTATCATCTGGCCACCTTTGGCAGCGCCATGGTGGGAGCCATCCTCGCCT
>CAYHSY010000026.1:0-12821 GCA_964359435.1 uncultured Candidatus Saccharibacteria bacterium | reverse complement strand
CAAATCCGAGGTGCAAAAAAAATTCGGCGTCATGATCGAAGAAGAAATAATTTATCTATGAAAATACACATAAAAGGCACCAATTTGGATCTAACTCCGTCTATCAGGGAATATATTGAAATGCGCGTCGCGCCGCTGGAAAAATATCTGGGTAAGGCGGAATTGGGGGCCGATATCAAGGCCTTGGTAGAAATAGGCCGCATTTCCAAGCATCACGGCAAAGGCGATGTCTATCGGACGGAAATAAATATTGATATCACCCAAAATGTCGCCCGGGTGGAAAAAATGGGAGAAGATGTCCGCGCGACGATCGATGCCGCTGTCACCGCTTTGAAAGGCGTCTTGGTAAAATATAAAGAAAAGAAGGCCGATTATTGAAATAGTTTCCTAAAAAATCCCCGCGATCAGCTGAGATTTTTTATTCGGCTTTATCAGGTATAATTAAAATAGTTTTTATAAGGAGCCGGGCTATGTCCGATAATGTTCTGTTTGATGATTTTGCTGCTCACGCGTTGCGGGGTAAGTACTTTGAAATCTCGGAGGCCTGCGTTCCGGGCCTGATCATTAAGCTCGGTTTTCCCGATGCGCAATTCATGATGGCAGTGATCAACCCCGAACGCCGTCGAGTTGCGGTCCGAAGCGCTGCCGCCGGATTCCACTCACCCGTACTTTGCGAGGTCCTGGGGTCCGGCAATGAAGAACGTCTTTATGATGGGCGGATTGCCTTGGGGCTTGAGCTCTACCTGCGGCATTTAAACGGTGAGGAAATCGCGCTTGGAAAGATTGTTAGGATGACGTTGTGCGTTGATTTTCCACTCCGGTCCGAGCTGGCCACCATGGCCAGGTCGCCAAAGAGATGGCGCGATGTCGGTCATGCCGAAGAGGGCATTGATGAGGCGCTGAAAGACGAGTTATCGCCCAGTCATAATCTTGAAGCGCAGCGTTTTCTGTTAACCCATCCGCTCTCTCTGAATGGCAAGATAGCCATCGCTTCGCTCTTGATTAAATCGCATGCCCTGGCTCTTTTTGATCAAGCCGTACGCATGGTCGAAGAGAGATATCGTTCCGTTTGGGCCTATCAACCGCCGGAGATCCGCGCCGATCCAACTCAATCTGTCGAAAACCGCTTGATTCTCGCGCGGATTTGGGAGAACCTCCAATTTCTCCACCAGCTGGACTCCACTCATGTTGATTCATGATGGAGTTTTTATTTTATCAAATTTATGGTATATTTAGTGCATTAATCCATGGGATTTTTCAATTTTTGGAGCCCTATCAGAAATCTGCGCGTTCAGGTCCGTGAAATTAACGCTCTGGAAGCGGAAATTTCTGCCTTAACCGATGTCGGTCTTCGGGAAGCCGGCGGCAAACTGCGGGAACGCGCCAAGGCCGGCGAATCACTCCGGGCGCTTTTGCCGCGCGCGTTTGCTCTGGCGCGAGAAGCCGCGCGGCGCACGCTGGGCCAGCGCCATTACGATGCCCAGCTTATGGGCGGCATTGTTTTAGCCGACGGCAAAATTGCCGAGATGCGCACCGGTGAAGGCAAAACCCTGTCCGCCACCGCCCCTGTTTATTTAAATGCGCTTGGGGGACGTGGAGCACATGTGGTGACCGTGAATGAATATCTGGCTAAACGTGACACCGTTTGGATGGGGCAGATTTATCACGCGCTGGGTCTTTCGGTTGCTTGTCTGGTGCACGAAGGGGCATTGATCTATGATCCGGACTACAAAATTGGCAAGTCCGAAGACCGAGGACAGATGACCGGTCACCCGTCATTCGTCGTCGGACTTCTCTCACCGGACGCCCACGGGGAATCCGCTCTGCTTGATCGTGAAAGAGACGCGACGGGCGCTTTTCGCGTGCAGGACGCGTACTTGCGTCCCATCTCGCGCCGCGAGGCCTATGCTGCGGACATCACCTATGGCACCAATCATGAATTCGGTTTCGATTATCTGCGCGATAACTTGGTTTACCAAAAAGAAGACCAAGTTCAGCGCGGCTGGTATTACGCGCTGATCGACGAGGTGGATAGTATTTTGATTGATGAGGCGCGCACGCCTTTGATTATTTCCGCGCCGGACACCGAATCCAGCGATTATTATAAAACCTTCGCGCGCGTCGTTTCCCGGCTTGCCAAAGACACCGATTATGTGGCGGACGAAAAACATCACTCCGTTGCCATTACTGATGCGGGTATTGAGAAAGTGGAAAAGGCCCTAAATATCAAGGATTTATATGGCCCAGAAAACAGCCGGCTCACGCATTATCTGGAGGAGTCTCTGAAATCTTACGGTCTTTTTACGCGCGATAAAGATTATGTGGTCAAGGATGATGAAATTATCATTGTGGATCAGTTCACCGGCCGGCTCATGCACGGGCGGCGTTATTCCGGCGGGCTCCATCAGGCGATAGAAGCGAAAGAAGGCGTCGCGGTTCAGAAAGAATCCCGCACTTACGCGCAGATTTCCATTCAAAACTATTTCCGGCTTTATCAAAAATTGGCCGGCATGACCGGCACGGCCCAAACTTCGGCGGAAGAATTCGATAAAGTTTATAAGCTGGAAGTAGTGAGTATTCCGACGCATAAGCCCATGGTGCGCGAAGACGCTTCCGATTTGATTTATAAAAGCGCGGCCGGTAAATACGCGGCGATCGTCAAGGATATTGAAGAGCGGCACAGGTTGGGCCAGCCCGTGCTATTAGGCACGGTTTCCATCGAAAAAAATGAAATGGTTTCCAAATTATTGCGCGAGGCCGCTATTCCCCATGAGATCCTGAACGCCAAAAATAATGAACGCGAGGGCGCGATCATAGCGCAGGCGGGGCGCAAAGGCGCCGTAACTGTGGCGACCAACATGGCCGGCCGCGGCGTGGACATCATGCTCGGTGGTCCTACACCGAGCAAATTCAAAATTCAAAATTCAAAATTCAAAATTGAAGATAAAGAAAATACAAATCCCGAATATATCAAATGGGAACAAGAACGTAATGAGGTGGTGGGATTAGGCGGATTGCACGTCATCGGCACCGAGCGGCACGAGGCGCGGCGCATTGACGACCAGCTCCGCGGCCGCGCCGCACGCCAGGGCGACCCGGGGTCCTCGCAGTTCTTTCTCTCCGTTGAGGACGACTTGATGCGGATTTTTGGCGGTGATCGTCTCAAAAACATGATGCAGACCTTGAATGTACCAGAAGATATGCCCATTGCTTCGCGGCTGGTTTCGCGCGCTATAACCGAAGCCCAGCGCCGCGTGGAAGGTCTGCATTTTGATTCCCGCAAGCATTTATTGGAATATGACGATGTGTTGAATAGGCAGCGTCTGGCTATCTATAAAAAAAGGCAAGATTTTCTGGCTACCGGGGTTCATCCGCAGATTTTGGCGTTTTTGGATATGCTCTGGATGAATCACTTATCCGACATGGAAGCGCTCTCCGATGCCGTGCGTTTGCGCGCTTACGGCCAGCATGACCCGTTGGTGGAATACAAAAAAGATGGCCACGCCATGTTCCAAGCCCTCCTCGCTAATTTTGGACAATGGTACGGGGAGAATAAAGACAAATTTGCGGCACATAACATGGAACACGCAACACATAGCATGGAACATGGAACACATAACACTCAGCAAAAGATACCCAACACATCACCGACTGGGGCTTTTCCCAAAGTTGGCAGGAACGATCCCTGCCCGTGCGGAGCGAAAAGGCCAGACGGAACGCCGGTGAAGTATAAGAAATGTCATGGGGGGTAGGGATAAGAAAAAGGCCCCGGCTGATTAGCTGGGGCGCTCGAATAATCGCGTACACTGCGGACATCGCAGATTTTTCAGAGGAACATTGCATGATGGACAGTAGAGGTAAAAACAAATACTTTGCATGTCGGGGTGCGGTTTGCACTCCGGGCACCACCGCCCCCCATCTTGAGCGACTATCAATGGGGCGGTACAAGGCGGATCATCGTGGTGCATGATTATTTTCGCCTGCATTTCCCACTCTCCAAAATTGTGTAACGTTGAGCTATCATGAGTATGATTAGGTTAAGGAGTTTGGTTAATGAATAAGAAAAACAAACAACAATATGAAAATAAAAATCGGATCGAAAAATGAAGTTAAGGTTAGCGCTGTTGCGGAGCTCATTAAAGATTACCCGCACTTGGCCGGCGCGGAGGTTATAGGTGTGGAAGCCGGCTCCGGCGTTTCTGACCAGCCCAAGTCGCTCGATGAAACCGTGAAGGGCGCCATGAACCGGGCTCGCGCCGCCTTTGATGGTTGCGATTATGGCATCGGCTTGGAATCGGGTTTGATGCAGGTGCCAAACACTAAAAGTGGCTATATGGATGTCTGTGTTTGCGCCATTTACGACGGCCGCGAATTTCATCTGGGGCTTTCTTCTGCTTGGGAGGCGCCGAAGGTCGTCACGCATTATATGATTCACGAAGGACTTAACATGAACGACGCGGCTTTGAAAGCGGGACTCACCAAAAATCCTAAAGTCGGTTCGGCCGAAGGGTTGGTGGGTATTGTGACCCGCGGCCGCTTGAACCGCAAGGCCTATACCCAAGAAGCCATCCGCGCTGCGCTGATCCATTTGGAGAAATTTGATTTTGAAAAATAGATTCATGGAGTTGGAAAAAGAATTTTTGGGGATAGTTCGAAATAATCGCAACTTGCGGCTCATTTTGGAGCGGGCGGGGGAGTTGGGCGCGCCCAATTGGTATGTGGGCGGGGGAGCGGTGGCGCAGACAGTTTGGAATCATGCGCACGGTTTTCTGCCGGAATATGGTATCAAGGATTACGATTTGGTTTATTTCGACGCCGGCGACACTTCATATGAAGCTGAAGATCTTTTTATTCAAAAAAGCCAAAAGATTTTTCAGGGCATTTCAGCCCCGCTGGACATTAAAAATCAAGCCAGGGTGCACTTGTGGCACAAAAATCATTTCGGCGTGTCCATTAAGCCGTACCAATCAGCGGAAGAGGCCATTGCCACTTGGCCAGCCACAGCCACATCCATCGGTGTGCGGAAGAACCAAGACGGTCAATTCAAAATCCGTGCTCCGTTTGGTTTAAACGATCTTTTTGCTATGATAGTTAGGGCCAACAAGATACATGCCACCACGCGGATATATAATGAAAAGATTGAGCGTTGGGCCGGCATTTGGCCGAAATTAAAAATAATTCCATATGGAACAGAAGATGATAGGCAAGCCGCAGTTTAGATGCGTACTGCATGGCAGTTTTCGGAAGTATTTTGAAGAGATTAAGCGTATTCACGCGGTTTTTACTCGGGCCGGCATAGAGGTTCTGGCGCCTGCCTTTTCGGAAATAAAGTCTATTAAAGAAGGTTTTGCGGTTTTGGAAAGCGACGTAGAGGATGATCGAAGGATGGTTGAACTTCTCTACCTTCGCAATCTGAAGCGATTGAGTGAGAATGGGTTCAGTTATTTTGTGAATCCGGAGGGGTATATTGGCAAAAGTGCGTCTTATGAATTAGGTATAGCGCAGACCTCCAATGTGCCGACGTTTTTTATGGAAAAATTAGCCGATCATCCGGCTTATGTTCACGGCAACGCTGTCTGGCGGGCGGAAACATTGGCGTCCTATATTGTCGAGCACGAGAGTTTGCCGGCTCCAAAGATTAAACCCAATGAAAAAGTTATTCATAAGCTCTGGGAGGGCTTGATGGTGCCGGGATCGGTGGTTGCCGCCGGCGGCATCATCGAATACGCCGGAAGCGATTCTAAAAAAGAGAAGCAAATTCTGTTGGTCAAGACGCATAAATGGGGTGGCCGGTATTCGGTGGTGGGCGGCAAGGTCAGGCGAAACGAACGTATTAATGGTGCTTTGGCGCGGGAGATAAAGGAAGAAACTGGGTTGGACGGAAAGATTGGGGAACATCTGGCCACCTTTGACCAGTTTAAGAACTCCGGTTATTATCGTGGTGGCGTTCAGCATATTTTTGTTGATAAGGTGGTGCGTGTCGGTAGCCGCCGCGTGCGTTTGAATGATGAAGCCGAAGGTTATATTTGGATGCCTGCCCGGGCTGCCTTGCGCGATCTGGACATAGAACCTAACGCGCGGCATATTGTTGAGCTCTACGCTCAAAAAATCAATACTGTGATATTTAAATATTGAAATATTTAAATTTTATGTTAAAGCTCGGCAAATACAAACATTACAAAGGCCATGAATACGAAGTCATAGGTCTAGCGCGGCATAGCGAAACACTGGAGGACATGGTGGTTTACAAGGCGCTCTATGGCGAGGGCGAAACTTGGGTCCGGCCACTTAAGATGTTTGAAGAGGTTGTAGAACGTGACGGTCTGAAAGTGCCTCGATTTAAATATGTTGGCAACGATGGGAGTATAAAAAATTTGTGAAGCCCGACTTCGTTGAAAGTCGGGCTTCGGTTCGTTGATTGAAGGGTGGTTGGCTACCGCCGCTTGATCCTTGCCTGGAGCCACGCATACTCCGGCGGGAGGATCTTGGCCACGGTCAGCTCTCCCGAGCCGACCTTGATTGCCTCGTCGTAGGACAAGGCAACCCTCACTTCCGGGTGCTGTTCCCGGAGACACCTGGGACAATGGTCGGAACCATCCAGTTGTCCCTGATGGGTCATGCAGAACCCTCCTACCCAGTTTGGACTCGTGACCTGGGGCATGTTTTCCCTCCTGCAAGAAGACCTACAAATCCAGTTCTATTCATATATTATATCATATATCATTATGTTTTGTCAATAATAAAAGACCCCGAATTAACGAGGTCAGAGGAGTTTGATTCTTATGTCCACGCATGTTCCATCGGTGAACACCAATTGCCAGGTGTCCTTCATATGACTCAGAAGCCGGATATTTTTCCGATCTTTGTGTACCGGATCTGGATTCATGGCGTGCGGCGCGGCAATCAAGAGATTCAATGTGAGCTGCGCTTCCAATTCCAGACCGGTGACCGTGGTGACAATCAGGCAATTCGGGTAAGCGATGCAGATGCAATGTCGGACGATCTGAGTTACAAAACCGGGCAGTCCGGCGTTTTCCAATTTGTGCCGCAGTTCGTGTTCCATGGCCGCCTCCTTGGAAGGGTGCCCAGGTTATCACTATCTTTATGTTAATATGATAGAACAACATGAACAATAGCAAAGATTTTATCGGCGACGATATCGGCCCCGAATATATTATTCAAACGTGGAATCCGCAGTTTAAAGTTTGGGGTTATTTGGTGATTGATAACACCGCGCGCGGAGTGGGGAAGGGCGGCATCCGCATGACTCCAGGCGTTACGGCAGAAGAAGTCGCGCGTTTAGCCCGCGCCATGACGATTAAAAACGCGTTGGCCGGCATTCCCTTCGGCGGCGCGAAGGCCGGCATCGCATATGACCCCAAGTCCGCCGATTCAAAAACCAAACGTAAAATTATAGAATGGTTCGCCCGCGCCCTGGAGCCGGTTTTAATGTCTAAATATATCGCCGGGCCGGACGTGAACACGACTGAAGTGGAAATGGGATGGTTTGTGGGAGCGGCCAAAAATCGCAGAGCCGCGACCGGCAAGCCAAAAAAATTGGGCGGCTTGCCGCACGAGTTGGGGAGTACCGGCTATGGCGTGGCGCACGCCGCGAAAATCGCCGCCGAATTTGCCGGTCTAGATATTAAGAAAACTACCGTCGCGATAGAGGGCTTTGGTAACGTGGGCACCTTCACTTTCAAATTTTTAAGCGAGATGGGGGCCAAAATTGTGGCTGTGTCCGATTCGCGCGGGGCCATCTACAATCCCGATGGTTTGGATTACAGGGAAATAATGAAAATTAAAAAACAAAATGGCACCGTGACTGCTTATGCTAAAGCCGCTAAATTGGAGGGCCGGAAAATTTTTGAATTGCCGGTTGATATTCTGATTCCGGCCGCGCTTCCCGATGTTATAAACGCCGGCAATATTTCCGATATACAAGCTAAAATCATCGTGGAGGCCGCGAATATCCCCATGCGTTACGAATATGAAGCACAGCTCCATGAACGCGGCATATTGGTCGTGCCGGATGTGGCCGCGAACGCCGGCGGTGTTATTTCTTCTTATGCGGAGCATAGGGGCTGGAACGTTGATAAAATGTTTGCGCTTGTCATGAAAAAGGTCAGTTCGGCTGTCCGCGCTGTTCTGGATTACTCGCAAGCAAAAAAGATAACTCCGCGCGAAGCGGCTTTATGCCTTGCCAAAAAACGTTTAGGCAGCTGATTGTGATTACGCGATGTTTATAGCCAAGCCAGTTTTTTAGTTATACTATAAATAAGGATATGTTTAATAAAAAGCGTTGGATGATCATCGGGGTCGCCGCCGTTTTGCTTGCGGTCTGGTACTTTTCATCTTCGGGCGATAAATCTGAATTTGAATTGGTTACGGTAAAACGCATGGATTTATCGGACAAGGTGAGCGTTACCGGACGAGTCAGGTCGTCGGAACAGGTTTCGCTGGCTTTTGAAAAAAGCGGGCGCGTCAGCGGTATCTACGCGCGCGTGGCGGATGTCGTGGCTTCGGGGGCCAAGCTGGCCTCGCTGGAGAACGCCGATTTACTGGCTAAAGTTGATGAGGCCGAGGCCAATTTACAAGCAGTTACGGCAAAATTCAATGAACTTCGCCGCGGCACCCGTCCTGAAGAATTGGCGATTCAGGAGGCCAAGGTCAAGAATGCCGAGGCCGCTCTCTTGGACGCCAAGAGAAATCTGGTCAATGTGTTGGAGGACTCATTGACTAAGTCCGATGATGCCGTTAGGAACAAGACCGATCAGGTCTTCAGTAATCCGAGGACCGCAAGTCCGTCCCTGAATTTATTTTCCATAGATGCGAGCATCAAGTCGTCCGTTGAAACCGCGCGTGCCGCGTTGGAGGGGATTTTTTCAGCTTGGCGCGCCGATTACTCGAATCTTTCTGTGGCCTCCGACCTTCTTGAAGAGGTTTTTGAGGCCAAGCAGCGCCTGGGTTCAGTTAAGAATTTTCTGGACGATATAGCCAGCATCATCAACACCTTAACTGTCAGCTCCAATCTCAGCCAGACGCTCATAGATACTTACAAATCGAATGTTTCAACTGCCCGCACCAATGTGAATACAGCCATATCTAATCTTTTAACCTCCGAAGAAAAGCTTTCCTCGGCTAATTCAAGCTTACTTTTGGCTAATGAAGAATTATTGCTTGATAAAGCCGGTTCGGCGCCGGAGTCGGTGGCGGCTCAAAGCGCGTTAGTCGCGCAGGCGGAAGCTGGCGTACGGAGCGCGTATGCCGAATTGGCTAAGACCATTTTAAGATCGCCTATTTCCGGCATTGTTACGAAACAAGATGCTAAGGTTGGTGAAATTGTTTCCGTTAACACCTCGCTTGTTTCCATAATCTCCACCGGTCGTTACGAGATAGAAGCGCAGATACCGGAGGCGGATATTGCCCGGGTTCAAATAGGTCGGGGAGCATCAGTAACTTTGGATGCCTACGGCAACGATATTGTCTTTAATGCTTCGGTTGTGATGGTGGATCCGGCCGAAACTATTATTGACGGAGTTGCGACGTATAAAACTACCTTACAGTTTACGGATGAGGATGTCCGCATCAAGTCAGGCATGACGGCCAATGTGGATATTACCGGCCTTGAAAAGAAAGATGTTTTGGCGGTGCCGCAACGGGCTGTTTTCGCCCGCGCCGGGCATAGGTTTGTCCAAATATTATCAGCCGGAGCGCCCCAAGATATAGAAATCTCTGCCGGGTTGCGCGCGGAGGGTTATATTGAGGTGCTATCCGGCTTAAAAGAAGGCGATGAGGTCATTGTTCAATAGACATGGCGCTTATAGAAATTGGGGAGTTGGAAAAAATATATCTGGATGGCAAGGTTTCTACCACGGCTCTAAAAAAGATTTCTCTAAATATAGAGCACGGTGAATTTGTGGCGATTATGGGGCCTTCGGGTTCCGGCAAATCAACTCTTCTGCATATTATGGGTTTTTTGGACCGGCCGACTAAGGGTCTCTACAGGTTTGACGGTAAAACCGCCGATGATTTTAGCGATGACGGTTTGGCCCGTATCAGAAATATCCAAATGGGTTTTATTTTTCAATCTTTCAATCTTTTGCCGCGTACAAGTGTTTTTGAGAATGTAAAATTGCCCCTGCTCTATTCGGAAATGCCCGAAAATCAGTGGGATAAAAGAGTGGGCGAAGTCATCGAGGCCGTCGGTTTGTCGCATCGCGCGTATCATGAACCGGCGGAGCTGTCGGGTGGTGAAAAACAGCGCGCGGCCATCGCCAGGGCTCTAGTCAACCATCCGGAGGTGATTTTCGCCGATGAGCCGACCGGTAACCTGGATTCTAAGTCCGGCCAAGCGGTCATGGATATCATTCAAGGGTTGAACGAGGACAAGGGACATACCATAGTTCTCATCACTCATGAGACCGATACCGCCGAGCATGCCAGCCGGATTATTCGCTTGCATGATGGCTCCATAGAATCGGATGAAAAAGTCCTGCCCGGCCGCCGCCATGCGCGCCATATGTTCAATAAATAATCAAAGGCCATGCAACTGCACCATAGTTTCCTAACAGCTATCTCCGGCCTTAAGACCAATAAAGTCCGCTCCGTTCTGACTATGCTCGGCATCGTTATCGGCATTACGGCCATTATGCTCATCGTCTCGACCGGCCGCGGGGCGCAATCATTGATTTTAAGCCAGATCCAAGGTTTGGGCTCTAAAACTATCGTGGTTATTCCGGGGCGGGAACCTAAGGGTCCCTCCGACGCGGCCCAGATCTTCAGCGACTCCCTAAGAGGGGGGGACTTGGAACTTTTGGGGCGCAAAGAAAACGCGCCGAATATCGCCCGCGTAGCCCCGATTGTTTTTGGCGGCGATTCGGCTTCATATGGCAGCGAGACATTCCGCCTGACTATCTTTGGTTCAGCGGGTTTGATTTCCGATATTTTTGACCTTGCTCCGGAGAAAGGAGAATTCTTCACTGATGACGATGTGCGTTCCAGGTCCGACGTGGTTGTGATCGGTTCTAAGGTTAAAGAAGAACTTTTTGGCGCCGGCGAGGCCTTGGGCGAGCGGATTCGTATTAAAGGCAGGAGCTTGCGCGTCGTCGGCATCTTATCGCAAAAAGGCCAGGTATCATTTTTTAATTTTGACGAAGCGGCTATCATGCCTTATACCACGGCTCAGCAATATATCTTTGGTATTAAATTTTTTCATCGTTTTATAGCCGAGGCCATAAGCGATGATAAGGTTGACGCCGGAGTCAAGGATATCGAATTGACTTTGCGCGAATCTCATAACATCACCGACCCGGACAAAGACGATTTCTTCGTGCAAACCCAGGCGGATCTGGCTGAAAGAATCGGTGTTATCACCAACGCTCTGACATTGTTTTTGGCCTCTGTCGCCGCTATCTCCCTCATCGTCGGCGGCATTGGTATTATGAATATCATGTTGGTTTCGGTTGCCGAACGTACCCGGGAGATAGGACTCCGCAAAGCGATTGGCGCGACCAGTCGGGACATTTTGATCCAGTATCTGCTTGAATCAATGCTCCTTACGGCTATCGGTGGGGCCATAGGAATCGCGTTAGGCAGTCTTTTGTCATTTGCCGCGTCTCTCATTATAGAAGCGTACCTTGGCAACTGGACTTTCAGCTATCCGTTTGGGCCGGCTCTTTTGGGTCTCGCGGTTTCGGCCGGTGTTGGACTTATCTTCGGTTTATATCCGGCGAGGACTGCCGCGCGCAAGAGTCCCATCGAGGCCTTGCGGTATGAATAATTATTTTATTTTTATATGAGAGTCGCTTTAATCCATGATTATTTAAATCAATGGGGCGGTGCCGAACGCGTGCTCGCGGTTCTCGCGGAAATGTTTCCTGACGCGGATATTTATACTTTGTTCCACGATTCCGCCGCGCTCGGCGGCCGGTTTGGTGGACGAGTCGCAAAAACCAGTTTTTTGGACCGCCCCTTCGTTCGCAAGAATCATCGCTGGTTTATTCCGCTTATGCCGTTGGCATCGGAATCCTTGGTCATACCGGATAAGTATGATCTGGTTATTTCTGATACTGCCGGTTTTGCCAAAGGCATGAGAGTGCCGGCTGGCATTAAACATTTGAGCTATTGTCATACCCCGCTTCGTTATGCGTGGGAACCGGAGTACATTAATTCAAAATCAAAAATTCAAAATTCAAAATTCATCAAGCCATTTTTCAATGCCTTGCTGTATTACCTCCGTTCTTGGGATCTGGAGGCCTCTAAGAAACCTCATCTGACTTTGGCTAATTCCGCTTTCATAGCTCAAAAAATTAAAAGATTCTATGATCTGGATGCCGTCGTGCTGCATCCGCCGATCGACACCGTTTTTTGGAATTATGATCCGAAAGTGAAGCGCGGTGATTATTTTTTGGCTGTCGGCCGGTTTATGCATTATAAAAAGTTCGACCTCATCATTAAGGCCTTTAATAAGTTGGGCTGGCCGTTAAAAATCGCCGGCAGCGGTCCGGAAGAAAAATTTTTGATGTCCATGGCCGCTGATTTTCCGATTGAGTTCGTGAGTAATCCTGATGACATGGCATTGAGAGGGCTTTACAGAGGGGCCAGGGCTTTGATTTTTCCTCAAGTAGAAGACTTCGGAATGGTCGCGGCGGAGGCCGTTGCTTGCGGTACGCCGGTCGTGGCTTTATCCGCCGGTGGCGTCTTGGAGATTGTGGAAGATGGGAAAACCGGCGTCTTTTTTGCGGAACAGACGCCGGAAGCATTAGTCGAAGCGGTGGGGCGGGCGGTTGGGAAGCGTTGGAATCGTCAAGCCATTGCCA
>CAYHSY010000025.1:0-13119 GCA_964359435.1 uncultured Candidatus Saccharibacteria bacterium | reverse complement strand
TGAAATGGCTTACGCGCTGGCCGTGTATTGCTTAGTCAGAGGTCAGAAGCTTTTCCCTGACAAGTATGCTCGTTGTTCTGATCTTTCCTCGCACGGCGGCCGCGTCGACGTCAGCTTCTGCGATGGCCGGCTGAGCATCGCCTACTGGGACGTTGGGGCGGGTGTCGCGTTCGGCCTCGCTTCCTCCCGCCTGCCTGCCGTAGGCAGGGAAGTTCCTCGAAAAGTAACTGGGATCTGGAGTTCTTGAAACTCTTGAACCCTTGCCCCTTGAAGCTTGCAAAAGTTTTAAGGGGATTTTTCTTTTTCCTCCCCCTTGAGTACAAGGGGGAGGGTTGGGTTGGGGGATTAAATGAAGCATCAGAACCCCCACCTACACCTCCCCCTGCAAGCAGAGGGAGGAGATTCATTTGTAATTCTCCCTTTCGTAAAAGGAGTTCGTCGGTGTTATATTTGATATATGCAAACCATCCCCGCCATTAACGAAAGTGAGTTTTCGGAGATTCTGGAAAAAATTCGGAAAGCGGAAGAATTTGTACCAGTTGACGGCTGGGTGCAGTTGGATGTGGCCGACGGCGTTTTCACCGTGCGCCGCACCTGGGGCAACCAGGACGAGCTTGCGACCATCGAAACCCGCCTGGGGCTGGAGCTCCATATTATGGTGGAGTCCGTTGATGAGGTTTTGGAGACCTGGCTCCAGGGGTTAGCCGCCGCCCGCGCGCCGGCTCGTCGCCTTGTGGCTCACCTTGAGGCGATGGGGGATGTGAATTTTGTTATGAATCAGTGCGCCGGTTATGGCGTGGAGTTGGGGCTTGCCCTTAATCCGGGCACGCCCATTGATTTAATCAGCTCATACGCCGACCGCTTCGCGCTGGTCCAGCTCTTGTCGGTGCCGCCAGGCGCGTCCGGAGCGCCGTTTGATAACCGCATTATTGACAAAATTGTTGCTTTGAAGCAAAAATCGCCGAATGTTATCATTGAAATAGACGGTGGCGTGAACGCGGATGTGGCGCGGCGCGTTAAAGATGCGGGCGCGGACATCATCGTTGCCGCCTCGCATATCTGGAACAACCCATCGCCCCGAGCGGCTTACGAGGAACTGGCAGTAATTTAAAAATCAAATTTAGACGCATTCCATTTTTAATTTTTATCTGTCATTTTGCATTTTGATTTTTTAATTTTGAATCTTTTATTATGGAATTACACGAAAGTAAATTAAAATTTCTGGAAGAAACCGCGAATATCATCCGTCAAGATATTATCACCGCGCTTGAAGCGGCCAAATCCGGCCACAGCGCGGGGCCGCTGGGGATGGCCGACATTTTCACGGCTTTTTATTTTCATATCTTGAAACACGACCCCAAGAACCCTCTTTGGGAAGATCGCGATCGCTTGATTCTTTCCAACGGCCATATTTGCCCGGTTCGCTATGTGGCCATGGCTCACGCCGGTTATTTCCCGGTAGATGAATTAAAGACACTTCGCAAATTGAGTTCGCGGCTCCAAGGGCACCCGCACCGCACCTCCCTCCCCGGCGTGGAGACGACTTCCGGCCCTTTGGGCTCCGGCCTTTCACAAAGCATTGGCGTGGCGTTGGCGGCGAAGCTGGATAATAAAAAATACCGCACTTATTGTTTGCTCTCTGACGGCGAACATGATTCGGGGAATACCTGGGAAGCAGCGATGTTTGCCGGTAAACACAAGTTGTCCAACCTGACAGCTGTTGTGGACCGCAACAACATCCAGATAGACGGCTATACGGAAAATATCATGCCGCTGGAGCCCTTCAAAGAGAAATACGAATCTTTCCGCTGGCACGTGATTGAAGTGGACGGCCACAACATCAAGTCCTTTGTGGACGCGGTCGCGGAAGCTCAAGCCATTTACGAAAAACCGACGGTGATTATTGCTCATACCATCCCCGGCAAAGGCGTTTCATATATGGAGCATAATTATGTCTGGCACGGCATTCCGCCCGGCATCTCCAATGTCCCGGGCGCTCCGGCCAAGGAAGATCAGGTCCGGGTGGCTTTGGAAGAATTGCGTTCCGCCGGGAGCCGGATCAGATCCGCCCATCGGTAGTGTGTTATAATCACAAATGTAATCTTAAAAAGGTCGGCCGATAAAACTGAATTTATATAATTAGTTATATTATGATGAATCATAACTGCCATGGTAAATGGCATTTGGCTTGTTGCGTGCTGCCCATAGCCGGAAAAGTTCTCTGGATTTTGTCTTTGATGGCGCTTATCATGGCGTGGGTTGCCTCCGCGAATGCTGACGGGTTGGTTTGTCTTAAAGCGCGCGTTAATGGCCAGTGTCCGGCCGGTGGTTTGCCGGTGGCGCATCTTTTCTTGGATTCGCTTTCTTTGGGTGTTCTGGCGATTGGCTTAAAAATTGGCCGGCTCGGCCACTTGATGAAGTCGTCTTGCGAAGAATGTGAAGCGGACGAAAAATAAGCGCGTCGTGTGTGGCCGCAAATCGGGCGTGAGGCCCGGTTTGCCGGCTTCCGTGGGTATTTTATTTCGAATGCCGACGAAAGCCGATGCTTAATCCCGATCAAAAATTATCCGCCAAGTTGTTTGCGCCCGATATGGCGCAAGTCGCGACCCGTGACGGTTTTGGCGACGGGTTGGTTTTGGCCGGGGAGCAGGACAAAAACGTGGTGGCTCTTTGCGCGGATTTGACGGAATCAACCCGCGCCCAAAAATTTGCCGAAAAATTTCCCGAACGGTTTTTCGAAATCGGCGTCGCGGAACAAAACTTGGCGACCATCGCCGCTGGTTTGGGTATTTCCGGAAAAATTGCCTTCATTTCTTCTTATGCGTCATTTTCCCCCGGCCGCAATTGGGAGCAAATCAGGACGACTATCGCGTATAACGACTCCAACGTAAAAATCGCGGGCGCGCACGCCGGCATTTCCGTGGGTCCGGACGGCGCGACTCACCAGGCGGTGGAGGACATCGCCACCATGCGCGTGATGGCCAACATGAGGGTCTTTGTGCCGATGGACGCCGTTGAAGCCAAAAAGGCGACGCTCGCGGCGGCCAAACTTTGGGGTCCGGTTTATATCCGTTTGGGGCGCGAAAAAACACCGGTCATTTCCACCGAAGAAACGCCATTCACTCCCGGTAAGGCCGAATTGCTTTGGGAAGGAAAAAAGCCGGAGGCCGCGATCGTCGGTTGCGGTTCGCTGTTGTATAACGCGCTCCTCGCGGCGCGGGAATTGGAAAAAGAGGGGATTGGTGTTTTGGTTTTGAACAGTCATACGGTGAAGCCCTTGGATGAAGCGGCGGTTCTTGCCGTGGCGAAGGGCACCGGCGCGGTCGTGACCGTTGAAGAACATCAAGTTACCGGTGGTCTTGGCGGCGCGGTCGCCGAGCTTTTGGTCAGAAAATTGCCCACGCCTGTGGAATTTGTGGGTATGCAAAATGTTTTCGGGGAATCCGGTACTCCTTCTGAGTTGATTGAAAAATACGGCATGGGCGCGCGTAGCATCGTGGCGGCCGTGAAGCGCGTTATTAAAAGGAAAAAGTAGATATTCTTTTGGTCCTTGTGTTGCGGCGCGGCCGTGTTATATTCACATCAGATCTTCCGGAGGCGGTTGTTCGATTTTTGGAGTAAGTGAGTCATGGAGCAGAATGTCGGTCGTAAGGGTGGTCTGAAGAAATGGGTGTTGGCGGTTGTGGTGCTCGTAGCGTTGGGTGCCGGCGGCTATTATGGCTTTTCGAACGGTTACTTGCAGCCATTGATCGACTCGCTCGGCAATCCCAAACTGGAAACCGCCCGTGGCGTCATCCGCGACTTGCGCCGCATGGATTTGCCCGACGGCAAGCACTTCAACATCTTTCTCCTGGAAGCCGAGACGGGCGAACTCATCCCGCTGTGTCTCGACTACGACAACCACGGGTTGAAAGACGGCGACCGGATTGAAGCGGTGTACGATACGCATCGGCGTTACTATACTCTGGCTGATCCGGCGACGAATGCCGCCCCGAATTTCATTGCTCGCTTGAGTGTTGTGCACGACTTCCATTTGGTGAAAGACGGCGATGCCGCGCCCAAGGCCGAAAAAGAATAATCTCATCCGCCCCGCGCCCTGCGTTTGGCGGTTTTTGTTTTTGGTGTTACGCTTTGGGCAGTCCTTCCCAATTTTTCAGTAGTAAGGAGTTGCGGACGTGAGAGATGACGATTATCCTGCCGGATTGAACTGGAACGGCCAGTCCTGGAAACGTCATCCTGAGGCGGATGGGTTTGTGAGGTTTCTGGTCGGCGACATGTGCGAAGACAGTCCGGTGTTGAAGCGTTTCAGGGCGGAATTGATGAACCGGGCGGGATTGAATGTCCTGGACGTAGTTGATCACCTCGTACTCCGTGGTTCGGAGCCACGCGAAACCCTGCATGGCTTTGGTTATCAATTGGAGTGCACCGGTTCTTCGGGCGCGGTTTATTACCACCCCGGCGCGGACTTGCCGCGAATCCTGGTCGAAAGTCCCTACGAAAGCAAGACCCGCAAAATCAGCGGTATTGCTCTGCGTTGCGATTCGGTTGTCCAAGCCGTCGAGGCCTTGACCGCCTTGGGTTTTAAAGTGGGCTATATCGAAGGGACCCCGGGCGGCCGGTTGGCGCGGGTGCGCCTGCCGGGCACGGAAGAAGTGTTGCGGATATGGTTCGTGGAACGGCGGGCGACGCGCGCCATGGGTTATATTCACGAAGATCCCGGTTTCATGGATCAGTTGGAGAAAGCCCGTTCTCTCTGGCGCGCCAGGGACCGGTGGTGCCGTGAGTGTAAAGAGGCCCACTTCGGTGAAGAACTTTTGCGTCTTTCCGGTCGCGTCAAGGAACTTGTCCCGGTCGATCTCGCCGCCGCTTTGTTTTTGGAGGTTGAACGCGATTACTGGCAGTCCCGTAACATGGCCGCGCGCCGGCAAAAAGATCGGTTGGACGGCCTGGGCCTCGGGTGGGCGTCGCGCGATCATCATACCTTCCGTTGTTCGCGGGCGGCCTTCAAAGCAACCATCAACTTTTTTGAATCGCTGGGTTTCCGGCGCCGCGAGCGTTTCGACGCCGGCGACTCCGCCGGTTGGGGAGCGCAGGTGTTGGAAAATCATGTCGAGGGCGCGGTGATTTTTGTGGATGTGGATCTCTTGCCCGGCGAGCAGAGTATCGATTACGCTCGCGAGGATTTGCCTCCGGCCCCGAAGTTGGGCGTGATCGGGCGGTGGTGTGCCTTGCATGGCATGTCTGTGGCCAACGCCGGCCTGCATCATTTGGAAATCAAGTGTGCCTTCGAGGCCTGCCGCGCTATCGAGTTGGCCTCCGGTTTTGGCGTCATGGAACCGTTCAATGAATCGCCGGAGCTCCACCAGGCCTTTACCGCCGCCGAAAGATGGCCGGTGAAGGAGTATTGCTTGCTGTCATTGGTCAAAGCCGGCAAGATTACCGCTGAAGAGGCCGAACAAATCCGGCAAAATGAAGCGCCCGGCAGCCACCTGGAACATCTTGAGCGCGCCTGGGGCTACAAAGGGTTCAGTAAGGAGAGTGTGAGTCGGGCCATCCATTCCACGGAAGAACTTGGTCCCAAGCCCTGATGCGCATTTTTCCCGGTTCGCGCGAATCGGGATTTTTATTTTTCTATAATAACGGTATGATTGAATTATATTCGAATTTGAGTTTGACCTATCCATTTTTAATTTTTAACTGTCATTTTGTCTCCCTTCGGGAGATCTGCCGAAGGCGTGACATTTTGATTTTTGAATTTTCAATTTAATATGTACGACATCATCACTTTAGGTACGGCCACGCGCGATGTATTTCTCCGGAGTCCATTGTTTAAGCCGTTGTCCGATCCGCATTTCACAAGCCAAGCCGGTTTCCCGCAAGGCGCGGCCGAATGTTTGCCGCTGGGGTCCAAGATAGAAATTGCCGTGCCGGTTTTAACGACCGGCGGGGGTTCCGGCAATGCCGCTGTGACGTTTGCCCGTCAGGGTTTTTCGACTGCCGCGATCATTTCCATTGGCAAAGACGAACACGGCAAAGCCGTTGCGGCGGATTTAAAAAAAGAAAACATTAAGCCCGTCATCTCTTATGCCAAAGATTTGATGACTTCTTATTCCACCATCCTTTTGTCCGAAGGCGGCGAGCGGACCATTTTGGTCTATCGCGGCGCGTCCGATTACATGGGTCGTGTCAGCGGCGCGCATCTCAAAGCCAGGTGGGCCTACATCGTGCCGGGGGCGATTCCTGTGCCGCGCATGAAAGATTTAGTCGCGCGCTTCAAAGCGGAGGGCATCATGGTTGCCATCAATCCATCGGGTCATTACATCAAGCTCGGCACCGAGGCCTTGCGGCCCATTTTGTCTTCGTCTTGCGTGGTCATCATGAACCGCGAAGAAGCCGCGGCCTTAGTGGGCCTGCCGTTTGAGGACGAGAAAGGCATTTTCAAAAAACTTGACGAGCTGGTCCCGGGGATAGCCGTCATGACCGACGGGCCGCGCGGCGTCACTGTTTCCGACGGACATATTTTGTATAAGGCGGGAATTTTTAAGGAAAAGGCGCTGGTCGACCGCACCGGCGCGGGTGACGCTTTTGGCAGCGGCTTTGTGGCCGGTCTGGTCCACAAGGCCATGCGGGGCGGCACCGGCCGGCTGGAATGCGGCGGCGGGGACATTAAGGACGCCATTCGCTTGGCGTCCGCGAACGCTACTTCTGTGGTCGAGTACGTCGGCGCCAAGGAGGGGATTTTGACGCGGGCGCAATTTTCTGCCGATCCGCGTTGGCGGGATTTCCCAATCGCGGTATCCGCTTTATAATGGAATCATGATTAGCAACGAACATCAGGAAAAATTAGCGCGCATTTTGCGCGTGGACAAAAATCTCGTCATTGAATTGGAGACAAATTTGGAACGCGCTACCGGCAAAACCGGCGTATTGGAAGCCGTCGCCGAAGAGAATGACCTTTTGCTTCACGACCGGATGTTGACGTTGGGGCTCATGAAAAGCTCCAAAGCCAACGATGTTTTCGACGCTTTGATTTCCAAGATCGAAGCCGACGATTTGAAAATTTGCACCTCCATCGGCGTTTGTTCGGCCCGCGGGGTCAAGGCATCCAAAGCCATTTGTGATTTGGTTACTCTGGTCCGCCCGCCCGAAGAAGGTTATTTTTTGAAATTCGAAAAAGCCGCGGAGTTTTTGCGGGCCGAGCCGCCTAAAAAGATTCTCGAGGCCCTGGGTTACGGCACGGTGGACGAAATGCTCGCCAAAGAGGATTTGTTGGAGGTGATGAGCGCTCTCCGTTTTTTGGAGGATCAGGAATGGCAGAACCGGGTATTTTTCAAACAATACGAAAAATTGACGCCTGCGGATTTTGAAATGCGCAAATTGGAGGTGCGGGCTTTGTCAGAAAAATGGGCCGTCGCCGCCGAAAAATTCGTAGCCAAAAAATATCACAACGTCAGCCACTTGAAGGAACTGGGAGTCATCTTCATCATCCCGATTTTCCTGGGCATTTCCGGCGAGTCAATGCGGCTGCTGTCTTTGTTGTTCCACTATATGCACGAAATCGGCTATTATTCCAAATTGTTCAGGCAACTGGCGGAAGAGGATGCTTCCGGGTTTGCCGGCCGGGTGATTTCTTTGCTGCGGGGCGATGTTTTGGAGCGGCGCGCGGAGATGCTTTCCATCGAACCGACAAAATCACGTTGGCTGGTGGTCCAACGATATTTGGCCAAAGGCGACGAAAACGATCTGCGTTTGTTTTTGCCGCACATCAACCCCGAGGCGTTGCATTGGGCCCGGGCTGAAGAAGATATTTTGCATATGGAAAAGGTCATGCCAGGTTTCAAAAACGGGCTGGATTTTTGGAAAGGGTTGGGCTGGGTAGGCGACTTTTTCCAGACTGAAACCGGCGTGCCGGTCCTGGTCAGTTTCAATTTGGTGGACACGGTCATGGCGCTGGTTAAATCCCGAGAATTGGTCAAATATCTTTATCACCAGCAAGAAGCCATGTGGAATAAAATTTTAATGAGTTATTTCGGCGCGAACGCGGTCGAGGAGTATAGCCGGAAATACATTATCAAAGGATGGTTTGAAGTATAATGCTACGAAATACGAAATGTGTACGAATATACGAAATCATCAACCTCGTCATTGCGATCCGTCGTCATTGCGATCCGTCAGCTGACGGAGAAGCAATCTCTCTTTTAGTATATTCGTATCAATTTCGTATTTCGTAGCCAATAATAAATATGAAAACATTAAAACAATATATTGAGAAGGCGTATCGCGAAAAGGTAGCCCTAGGCCACTTCAATATCGCCGAACTCTCGGGTTTCAAGGCCGTGGTGGAATCCGCGACCGAATTAAATTTGCCGGTCATCATCGGGACATCCGAAGGCGAACGTGATTTCATCGGCGCGGAAAACGCGGTGTCGCTGGTCTATAATTTGCGTGAAAATCATGACCTGCCCATATTCTTAAACGCCGACCATACTTATTCTTTGGAAAAAGTTAAAGAAGCCGCGCTTTTTGGTTACGATTCCATTATTTTTGACGGCGCCAAATTGCCGTATGAGGAAAATATTAAGCAAACTCGCGAGGCGGTTAAAATTGCCAAAGATATAAACACCGACATTATTGTGGAAGGGGAGTTGGGCTACATCGGGCAATCCTCGGCTTTGCTCGAAAAATTGCCGGAAGGAGCGCAAGTATCGGACGAAATGCTTACATCGGCCTCGCAAGCGGCCGAGTTCATAAAAGAAACCGGCGTGGATCTTTTTGCTCCGGCGGTGGGCAATATCCACGGTATGCTGTCCAATGCTCCGAATCCGGCGTTGAATATCGCCCGTATCAAAGAAATTGCCGAAGCGGTCTCGGTGCCGCTTGTTCTCCACGGCGGCTCCGGTCTGCGCGACGAAGAATTTGTCGCGGCCGCGCAAAACGGCATGGCTATAATTCACATCAGTACCGAAATCCGTTTGGCCTGGCGCCGAGGGTTGGAGCGGGCGCTCGCCGAAAAACCTCGCGAAGTCGCGCCTTATAAACTCCTCTCGTCTTCCATGGAGGACATGAAAAAAGTCATCCTACAACGTCTTCGACTTTTCACCGGCCTAAAATGATCTGGTGAGGGATGTTCCATAAACGGCTCAATGGGGTTTTCAGTTGAGCCGTTCTTGCTTTTTTATTTGGCTTTTGTTACTATTTTATACATTATGGCTATTGAGCTTAAAGCTGAAAAACGTGAGAAATTGGGTAAAGCCGCGAAGGCCCTCAGAGAGTCCGGCCTTGTTCCGGCCGAGCTTTATGGCAAGGGCGTTCCGAATCAGCATCTTTCTTTGCCTGTTACGGATTTCAAGAAGGTATATAAACAAGCCGGCGAAAACACTATCGTGAACATCGTGGTTGACGGGCAGAAGTTGCCGTCCATTATCAGCGATGTGGCGCTGGATTATCTGACCAGCGAGCCAATTCACGTGGATTTGCACAAAGTGCGCTTGGATGAAAAACTTCAGACCAAAGTTCCTTTGGAGTTCGTCGGTGAATCGTTGGCTGTGAAGGATTTGGGCGGTGTTTTGGTCAAGAGTATGCAAGAGCTTTCCGTTGAGGCCTTGCCTGACAAAATTCCGCATAAAATCTCCGTGGATATTTCTAAGTTGGCGGAAATCGGTCAGACCATCCGTGTGGAGGATTTAGCCGTTCCGGCTGAAGTGAAAGTTTTGATTGACGGCCGTACCGCGGTGGCAACCGTCGCCGCCAAGGTGACTGAAGAGCAAGAAGCCGCTCTCCGCGCCGAAGGTGCCGCTCCTGAGGAGGTTAAAGTTGAAACCGAAGAAAAGAAAGCGGAAAGAGAAGCGGCGAAGGCCTCCGAAGCCCCGGCTGAAGGCGCGCCCGCCGCTCCGGAAGCAAAAAAATAGAAAACCAAAAACCGCGCCTTCAAAAGGGGCGGTTTTTGGTTTATAATATATTATATAGCCCTTCGACTCGGTCGCTTTAGGCGATTTTCGCTCGGGGGATATATTGCCTGGGTTTATCGAAGGCGTACATTTATGCATCCCCGATTACTCCTCGACATCAAAAAACGCGGCCTCACGCCCCATTCACGGGTCAATCCGCGGCTTAATTTTTCATCCTACCGCGCGACCAGGGTCCGAGCGGGCTTTTGGCTGCGCGTCGTTGTTTTGGGTTTGGCGGTTATTTATATGCTTTTTGGTTTGGCCTTCGCGCCCATCGAGTTTCGGCAAATTTTTGCCCAAACCGGCGGCGAGGAAGAACGCGCCGCGCTGGAACGCCAGCTAAGTGAAGTTGAAGAACAGATTTCCCAGTACGAAGCCACGGTTTCCAGTTATAAACGCCAGGGTAAGACCTTACAGGCGGAGATTGATCGTTTAAGCGCTAAAGCTAAAAAGCTTAATTTGCAGATTAAATCCGTTGAAACATCCATCCTCCGACTTAATCAAGAGATTGTGGAAAATAAGGGGCGGGTTGCGGTGGCGGAGGAACGGCTCGGCTTCCAGCGGAGCGCTCTTGGCTCCACCCTCCAGAGTATTTATGAAAAAGAGGACGAGGGTCTGTTTGAAATCGTGCTTCGCAATCCGCGCTTATCCGCCTTTATTCGGGATATGGACAATCTCCTGGCATTCCAGGATAGCTTGCGGTTAATTGTTGAGGATGTGGAAAAACTTCGCGACGAGCTTTTGGGGGAACGGGAATCGTTGGCCGTCAAAAAATCCGATGCCGAAGAGCTTCGCGCTTACCATAATTCGCAAAAAGGCGCTCTTCAGGATGCTAAAGCGGAAAAAGATCAGCTGCTAAAAATCACTAAGGGCCAAGAGTCGCAGTATCAGGCGCTTTTGAAAGAAACCCAGCGCACCGCGGCGCAAATTCGTTCGCAAATCTTTAAGTTTCTAGGCGGCGGCGAACTTTCGTTTGAAGAGGCCTATAAATTTGCCAAGGTGGCGGAGCAAGCCACCGGTGTCCGGGCCGCGATGATTTTGGCCGTTTTGGATAAGGAATCCGCCCTCGGTCAGAATGTCGGGCGGTGTAGTTATCAAAGCGCCATGCATCCGCGACGAGACATTCCATTGTTTTTGGCTTTAACCGCAGACTTAGGCATCAGTCCGGATTCAGTTTTGGTGTCCTGCGCCAATGCCGACGGCGCCTATGGCGGCGCCATGGGACCGGCGCAATTTATACCGTCAACTTGGAATCTTTACGTAAAGCGTGTTGGCGAGATTACTGGCAGTAATCCGCCGAGTCCTTGGCGCAACAGCGACGCATTTGTGGCCACCGCTCTTTATTTGAAAGATGCCGGAGCTTATAAGGGTGCGACCATTGCCGAAGAGCGTAAAGCGGCCGCCCGTTATTATGCCGGCTCCCGCTGGTCCAGATATTTATGGACATACGGCGACCGCGTAGTTACCAGAGCCAGGCAGTTTCAGCAGGACATCGCCATCTTGAACGGGTGATTTATTCTCCCTACACGTAACACATAGCACACTCCATGCTACGTGTTTCCTCCCTGCGACTTCGCGATCTTTTTCAACAGCGCGTCCAAATTGCCTTCTAAGACATCTTGGATGTTGTGGACCTTGGCGTTAAACCGATGGTCGGTAATTCTGTCATCCGGGAAATTGTAAGTGCGGATTTTGTCGGAGCGTTCGGCGGAGCCCACTTGTTCGCGGCGCGCGGAGGCAAGGTCGCCGACTTCTTTGGTTTTCTGCATTTCATAAAGTTTGGCGCGCAGAACTTCCATGGCGCGTTCGCGGTTGGCGTGTTGGGTGCGTTCCTCGCGGCAGGCGACAACGATGCCGGACGGTTTATGCGTGACCCGCACGGCTGTTTCCACTTTGTTGACGTTTTGTCCGCCCGGGCCGCCCGCGCGAGAAAAAGTGACTTCAATATCGCCCTGCGCGATATTGACTTCTTTTGGTTCAACAACTGGAAGAATGGCGACCGTCGCGGTGGAGGTGTGCACGCGCCCCGCCTTTTCGGTCGCGGGGACTCTTTGCACGCGGTGCACGCCTGATTCAAGCTTCAAGGCGTTATAAGCCCCCATGCCTTCCACGCGCCCCATGAAGGTCTTGTAGCCGCCGATGGTCCCGGGACTGGAATCAGAAATGGCAAAGCTCCAGCCCCGCCTCGCGGCATATTTTTGGTACATCCGCACCAGGTCGCCGGCAAAGATGCTCGCCTCGTCGCCTCCCGTCCCGGCCCGGACTTCCAGGATTATTTTTTGGATAGTTTCCATAATATGATTTAGTATAGGCGATATTGACTTTCTTGTAAAGAATTGCTTTCATTGTGTTAGCTTGAACTTTGACAACTCAACTTGGGAGAACCCCTCATGCCAGAAGAGACTGACTCTGGAATATCCGAAGAACTTTTGGCCATCGCGTTCTCGCATTTGGAAAAACATCCCTGGCTTCTTCCCAATTCCCTGATTTTCAAAGGTCTGCGTCAGGTCATTACTGAAGTGGGCAATTCGGTGAACATCTTGGATCCCAATGCGCTCCGGAGGCATCTGGAGAATTATCCAGAGGAGCATTTTTTATTGCGTAGCGCGCTCGAAAGTTGCGCTCTGGCGTACCGTCTTCGCCTCATTCCCGACAAGCTCGTCTCCGCCTCCATCAGGGAAGATAGCGCCGCGGAGGCGAATCGTAAAAAGAGGGGCTGGTGCGCGCGGGTCGCGAGAGCCGCCCTTAATCTCGATTGCAAGGAAAAGACCGCCCTGATTCTCGAGAATGAACGCTTGGCCGCCGAGGTTATGGAGCTGGAGACCAAAAAGATAGAGCTTCAGCAAAAGATCGCGGTTCTCCAAAACGAAGCCGGCGCCATTCTTGATAAGGCCAGGGCCGAAGCCGGGCAGGCATCTTCGGAAGCTCAAATTCGCGCTGAAAATCTTATTCGTGAAACCAGGGAAAGCATCGAAAGAATGCAAAAAAATTCCTTGGCTCACCTCGAGTCCATTCACGCGGGGAAATCTGCGTCAATCAGGCAGCTCGAGCGGGAAATCTTGGAACTTAGCGAAGAGATCGATCTTAAGCGAACGCTCATCGCTGAGCTTGATCGAAACCCCGACATCGTAGAGGAATGGAAAGCTCGCCGTATCCAGAAGCCGAAACCCGG
>CAYHSY010000024.1:0-13250 GCA_964359435.1 uncultured Candidatus Saccharibacteria bacterium | reverse complement strand
CCCTTGGTTAGCCGACGCAAGAGTGCACGCACGTTGGATTGGTTTTGGCGAACCTTGAAAGCGCGGGGAAGCTTGCGGAAGCGAGGAGCGCTGGGAAGACATAGGCGAGCAAAATTAATTTTTGGGCGGCGGAGTAGTATCCGACTTCAATGGGAGTCCGGAGCCAGCCGAGCATGACAATGTCGGTGTTGGTCATGATCGCGCCCATGATGCCCAGGAGTCCGAAAGGCCAGGCGGTTTTGAAAATAGGGCCAATAAGCGATTTGGTAAAATGCGACAAGAGGTGGGTGAAGTGTCGGCGCAATATACAAAAAATACCCAGGCACCCTAAGCCGCTCCCAATGGCATAAGCCCAGGCCAAGGAGGTGATGGTGCCGAATTTTATCAAGGCCGCAATCCCTAAAGCCGTAATCGCCGCATTGGTCGCGATACTGACGCCGGCTTCAATCTCCATTTTTTCCAAGGCGCGTGAAAGAGCGGAGCCGAGGTCTCGCAGTGTATCAAAGGCAAAGACCAGCAGCAGCATGGGCATTAACGGTAATGCCTCCGGAATGGTCGTTGTGGCCGGGAAGAAACCTAAAACTGCGGCCGCGCAGATGATGAGAAGAATAAGCTTTATAAAAAACGCGGTTGAAAGATAGCGGGATTTTAATTCCGGTTCCCGCGCGGTTTCTTTGGTGATGAGCGCATTAATGCCGATATCGGAAAAAATAGTAAGAAAAGCCGCGATGCCTATGGCATAAGAAAATACGCCCCAGCCAGCGGCGCCCAAAACACGGGCGGCATAAATGACTATTATGGCTCGGAGGGCGCGGCTCCCGATTTGGCCGATAAAAAGCCAGGTCGTGTTTTTGGCGATGGTTTGGCCGGTTCCGCCATTTTCAAACAAGAAGTTTCTGATTTTAACGATCATGTCAGGGTATAAATTTCAGCAGAGTGCGCAGAGCGATGCTCAAATCAAAGAAGAAAGATTTATGTTTTAAATAATACAGATCGTAACGGAGTTTTTCACGCGCGTCCTCGACGCTTGCTCCATAACCAAACTTTATTTGCGTCCAACCGGTTAGCCCCGGCCTTATGAGATTGCGTAGTTCAAAATGGGGCACTTTTTTATTGATGACCGCGATAAGCTCCGGCCGTTCCGGCCGGGGGCCGATAAAGGCCAATTCTCCTTTGGCTATATTCCAAAGCTGGGGCAGTTCGTCCAAGTGAGTGGCTCGTAAAAAAGCGCCGAGGGTGGTGATGCGTTTATCGTTATCTTTGGACCACTGGGGACCGTTCCGTTCCGCATCGGCTTTCATGCTTCGGAATTTATACAGCATGAAAGGCCGACCTAATTCTCCAGTGCGAGTTTGGCGTATCAGCGCGGGTCCCCGAGAAGTCAGGCGTATCAAAAGCCCGATGGCGATCATCAGGGGCAGAAGAATGACGCATAGCGCCATGGCCAGTAATCTTTCAATAGCGTTCCTGATTTTGGAGGGAGTAGGCGCGTCTGTTTCCAGGTTTTCAATAAAATGACCTTCTTCGATCTCCGAGAGGGGCAATTTGCCAAAAATCTGTTCGTATAAAGTGTGGGAATCAATGAGTGGAATGCCTAGCTTGATTTGCAGATGGATTTTCTCAATCGCCGCGCCTTTTTTGGGCAGCGTGTTGGGGATAATAATGGCGCTGATTGATTTTTTTATAATCAGGGTATCAAGCGTTTTAAAATCGCGAGCCGTGAATTTGGTAAGTCGGCTGGCCAGTCGCCACCCGGAATGCGGGTTCATCCCGAAATATGCCTCAAGTTCCTTTTCCGTTTCATCGTTGCCGATTAAAATAAAGTTTTCGATGAAAAAATCGGCGAGCAGAACATTGATGACGTGGCGCGCGATATAAATCATAAAGGTGTTTGAGAGGCCGTAGGTTAAGATGGCTGTCATGGTAATGCCTTCAAGTGGTTCAGCAGCAAGTCCTAATGCCGAAAGCGCGCTTGTCCAGAGGAAGCCCGCGCCCCAGAGCCCGCGGTCGAACTCCCCGCTATTTTGCAGCCGATTGGATTTAAAAAGGCCGCTAAATGACGCGGCGATATACCAGGCGGCGAGGACGGTTGAGGGGATGGTATAAAAACTGGTAATGACCCGATAGCCATCTGAACCGATCTTGTACCAAAGCGCGGCGAAAAGCCAAAGACCGAGGATAACCATCCCGGCATCAACTGCGGCCGCTACGGCCTTTTTATAGACTGTTTTATCGTATATGGCGCGCATAACTCCCTATTTATATAATACTAGAATGTATGAGGCGGCGTAACCGGTGGTTATTGCACGGGGAATCGGGTGATGTATAATTAAATACACATTATAAAATAAGCATATAAAATTTTATGGCCGGAGTCATTGGGAAGAAGGTAACAATTTATACGACGCCAACTTGCATCTATTGCAAAATGGCCAAAGAGTTTTTCGCTAAGAACGGGGTCACATACGCGGAGCGCAATGTAGTGGAAGATGAGGCGGCCAGAAAGGATATGGTTGACAAGTCGCATCAGCTGGGCGTGCCGGTGATTGAGATTAATGGGGAGGTTTTTGTGGGTTTCAATCGGACGGAGTTGGAATCGGCCTTGGGTTTGGGCGGAGTTAAAAAAGCGGCTTAATTTTATTTCATGATTTACGATATTGCGATTATCGGCGGTGGACCGGCTGGAGTCGCTGCCGGGGTTTACGCGGCGCGTAAAAAAATGAAATCCGCCATAGTGGCGGAAAGTTTCGGCGGTCAATCTTTGGTCTCCGCCGATATTCAGAATTGGATCGGCACTAAAAATGTTTCCGGTTTAGAGCTTGCTAACATGCTTGAGGAGCATCTGCGGGCGCAGGAGGGTATTGATATCTTTGCCGGCGATAAAGTTCTCATGGTTAAGAAAGTCGATTCCGGCTTTGAAGTCGGGACTCGAGACGGTAAGGTTTTGCAAACCAAGGCCCTTTTGATTTGTTCCGGCAGCCGGCGGCGGCGGTTGGGCGTGCTTGGTGAGGACAAATATGATGGCAAGGGCGTAGCATTTTGTTCCACGTGCGATGCCCCGCTTTTTAAAGACAAGGCGGTGGCGGTTGTGGGCGGCGGGAACGCCGGCTTGGAAGCGGTGGTAGACCTTTTGCCTTATGCGTCAAAGATTTATTTGATGGAAAAAATGGACAGCTTGCGCGGCGATGCCGTAACCCAGGAACGGATTAAAAAAGAATCCAAGGTGCAGATATTAATGGGCGTAGAAACCCAGGAAATTTATGGCAATCATTTTATGTCCGGTCTTAAATATAAAGAAGTTAAAACCGGATCGGTTAAGGATTTGTCGGTGGAAGGCGTTTTTGTGGAGATCGGTTCGGTGCCAAATAATGATTTTGTCAAAGATTTGGTGGAGATCAATAAATTCGGCGAAATTGCAGTGGACCCATGGCACATGACAACGTCCGCGCCCGGTATCTGGGCGGTGGGGGATGTTTCCGACGTGCCTTATAAACAGAATAACATCGCGGCGGGTGATGCCATCAAGGCGGTTTTGAATATTTACGAAGTATTGCAAAAAGAGGCATAATTTGTTAACACGAGGCATGTTCTTCGGTATGTTTTGTTCGGCCTCATGCCGGGAGGAGTTATACACAAGCTTGTCACGCTTTGTGAACAGGGTAGGCGTTCGGAAATGGGGGATTTTTTCATCAAGACAAGCTTTTCGTTGTTGTAGTTGCGATCCTTTTAATAAATAACTCACGCATACTTAGTTTTAGCATTGGATAACTTTATACGTTATAAGATACTAGTATCTTATAACGTATAAAGTTGAAGAATGGGGTGTTATCAGGGAATGAGTATTTTATAAATCAAAGAAACGTTTTATTTTTTGTTCCTCGGGTATTTCAGGGGTTACGATGCAGTGAAAGCAAGTATTGATGTTTATTTCAAATATCGCGCAAATGAATTCCAGCTCTGCCATACAGTCATATGGTGAAACCCAGACACTTTTTTGGAGTTTGTATAAGCCCATCGTGTAAAATTTTTTAGACAAGGCCAGCGATCCTTTTTTGTGACTGCTGGGTATGTCATAAATTATGATCCTCCATTTTTTATCCCATGAGTCAGGCCTTTTTAGTTTAAGGTCGTCCAGTTCGTATTGCCTTACCAAGATTTGACCTCGGTGGGTGAGTGTTACCCGAACCTCATTATTAGCCAGATATTGGAATTCAAGTAATTTTTTCTTCTCTAATTCTTTCAATCTCCTAGCTCTTTCTCGAATTTTTTTATGGAAATAATATTTTATCATCGCGGAAAGAAAATATGGAGAAGTAGCGCCAATGGCAAAAACTCCGACCTTCGCGAGAGTTAATATAATTTCTTTCGTCAAATTGTCCGACCTCTTATACCCCTTCGGCATATTTATACATTATATACTACTAATCTCTTATAATGTATAGATTTGAAAAGTTGGGAAATTGTGTTGATTTGGTGTTGATGGGATTGACGGGAAGGAAGCGGGTTGGTACAGTGGCAAGTATTATGCCGCGAGCTTTTAAATTTTGGCTGATACTTTTGTTGCTGGTGGTTTTTGGCGTAGGGATCTATTTTATCGTAAGAGACAGGCAAGGCGCGCGGGACTTGGCCGGCTGGAAGCAATTCCAAAAAAATCTGGAGGTTTATAAAAACGATACTTATGGCGGTAAGACGCCGGAAGAGACCTTGAAGATGTTCGTGGATGCTTTGAAAGAAGGCGATGTGGAAAAAGCTGCGTTGTATTTTACTCTGGATGATAATGGGAGTAGGGAGAGGTGGGTGAACGATCTACTCGAAGATCAAAAAAATGGAAATTTAGAAAAAATTATTAAGGGATTTTCAAACACTATTGCTTTAATTTCGGATGATAAGAATTTACAAAGATATAAAGTTCTCAATCCCGATCGGACGGTTTGGTTATTAATTCAGTTAATATATAACGGCAATGTATGGAAAATAGAAAGTTTATAACATTTATCGTTTCCTTCGTACTTTTACAAACCTTGAACCTGACCTTCCCCGGTCGGGTTTTTGGTTATGAAGTGACGGTCCATGCCGGCATTACCAAAGAAGCGGTGGCGTTTTACAATCAACATTTTCCTAATCAGCCCGTTGGCCTGGAGGAGGCCAAAAAATTGATTGAGGGTTCGGTTTTGGAGGATGACGCGCCGCGCTGGTTTAACCACTATTATGACCCTGTTTATAATAGGGGTCTCACCAACCCTTTGGTTGTGGTGGATACGGTTTCGTCCAAAGTTTGGGCCCAGAGTAAAGAGCGCCAAATTTCCATTCTTTATAATCCGGTTTTGAATACCACGCTTTCAACTTACGCCTTGCTGGCCGACCCGGAAAAAGTGGAGGAGGTGGATTATACCTGGGAGCGGGCTATCAGGGATTATATTAAGGGTGACCAATCGCGCGCTTTCCGCGCTTTGGGGCAAGTGATCCATTTGATAGAGGACGCGAGCGTTCCGGACCATACCCGCAATGACCCGCATATCGCGTTTGAAGGCCACGGCATTGGTGGTGAGGGGAGTCCCTATGAAATTTGGACTTATCGTCAATTTAATGAAAGCAATACCGACCTGCTCCAGTATTTACATCTGAAAAAACCCGTCATACTCGGCACTCTGGACGAATATTTTAATTCTATGGCTAATTATTCTAATAAGAATTTTTATAGCAAGGATACGATTGATGTGCCAGAATATGCAGAGCCGAAGCCTGATTATTTTATAAGTTTGGAAGGTTATAGGTATGGTTATAAAAAAGATCTAGAAAATGGGGACTATAAACTACTGGTATATAAATTTTCTTCTAATGATGGGAATGTCAAACTTGGCTCTCGTCCGATTATTGAGGATGATAACTATCTCATCATGCGCGATTATTGGGAACGTTTGGCGCCGAAGGCAGCGCAACACGCGGCTGGGGTTATTAATTTGTTTTTCCGGGAAGTGGAGCGGTTGAAGGATGATCCGGATTTTCAGCCCAAAGAACGCGTGACCTTGATGGGTCAGATTAGGACTTTGTTTAAGCAATGGTTTCCGGATTGGGAAAATACCAATAAGGTTGGGGGCGGCTTGGCGCAAGTCGCGGAAGTTGTTTTAGATGAGCGTGATGGTGAGCCGGCACCGATATCGGCGCCAAAGCCAAGCTTGCAGCCCGCGCCGGTTATCAATCGGGCTAATACCAATGCTCCGCCGCCAACAGGCGCGGTGCCAAAAATTACGGCTCAACCTAAGCCGGCGCAATTTTTGCCGGATGGTTCTCAATTGATGGCTACTGCCTCCACTGCCACTACCACCGGCAGTGACGTGACGGGGAATGTCGCCGGCTCGCAATCCGGGGTCATGTCAGAGGCGGCTTGCAGTTATGTCTCCCAAAACATTGTGACGCGCGGTAATGTGGTTTTGAACGAAATTGATTGGGCGGGGACAGTGACCCAAACCAGCAACGAGTGGGTGGAGTTGAAAAATTTGGGCGATGTTCCGGCAGACTTGACCGGCTGGCATCTAATGGATCAAGGCGGACAGATTAATGTTTTATTTCCGGCGGGCACGATAATTTCCGCGAAGAGCTTTTGGCTTTTGGAGCGCGGCGACGCAGCCGTGCCGAATATCGTGGCTGATCTGCTTTATACAGGAGCTTTAAATAACAGCGACGAAGGTTTGCGGCTTTATGACGCGAGCTGTGTGTTGCGAGATGAGGCCTTGGCCGCGCCGGATTGGCCGGCGGGTTCCGCTGCCGACCGCCGTTCCATGGAGCGGCTGGCGAACCTTAATTGGGTAACTTTTACCGGCAATGGCGATGGCACGGTTTTAGGTACGCCGCGGGCGGAAAATTCATCCGTTGTGACCGGCATCATTTCATATGGCGCGTCGCCTTCGGCGACCGCTCCGGCTGCGCCGCCGCCCGCATCCGCGCCGCCGGCTTTGCCTGCCGTTCAAGCTCAGCACGTCGTGATTTCGGAAATCTTGGCTGGTATCGACGGCAACGCCGAATACGAATTTGTGGAACTTTATAACCCCATGGAAGCGGCGGTGGACCTGACTGGTTGGACGCTTAAGAAAAAATCATCTTCAGGGAGCGAAACTAATTTGGTTTCGTCCGGGTCTTTTGCCGGCGCGATCGCCCCCAAAAGTTTTTTCTTGATAGCGCACCCGGGTTATACCGGTCCGATTGCGCCTGATCTGCGTTATTCGGCGGCCTCGCAAAATTTAGCATATACCAACAATGCCGCGGTGCTTTACGATGCCTCCGCCGCTCCGGTTGATGAGGCGATTTGGACCGATATGGTGAAAGGCGAGAGTTTGGAAAGAAAGGCGGTCAGTCCCGGAACCGCGAATTGCGTGACGGCTCAAAACGAAGGCAGGTTTTTAGGGAATGCGTGCGACACCGGAGCGGAAATCGACTTTGATAAACGCGCGATGCCTGAACCCCAGAACGCCAAAAATCTTCCCGAGCCGCGCACGCAAGCCGCGGCTTCTGATTTCGGGGCATATTTTAATTCGCAAAACATGCGGACAACTTTCAGGTGGAGCACCACGACTGACGCCGTCGGTTCTACGTCCGTGGTTTATATATTTGAAGATAGAAGCGTTGCCGGTACGACTACGGTTGCGGAGATGACCTCGGTAGGTTTTGATCGGCCGTTTACCGAAGTCGGCCGCGTTTATAATTTTGCGCTTTACGCGCGGGATCGGGAAGGCCTTATCTCCACCGTAACGGAAGTCGCGGCCGGCGTTCCAAGTTATTTAAAAGATGTCGCGTGGTATCCCGATCCAAGGCATGCTGGCCGGAGTATCATTGACGTCAAATTTGATGGATATCCGTTTTTGCCGAATTATTGGCTGGGACCGCGGTGGAAGGGGTTGGTGATTTATAAAAATGTTCCGCCAGGAGCGTATACCAACGACCTTAGTACCGACCGGTCTTGGCACCCGACAGATTTATCTGATGTTTTGACTATCCGGTACCCCTTGGCTTTTAGCGACAGCTTTGCGCGGTCGTCCGTTATCTTGCCAGATTTTACCGAGGCCTCGTGGGGTCGGGGAGGATTGGAAAATTATGCCTATACTTTTGAAAAAATCGAGGATGGCATTGTCCGTTTGCGTTCCGACGGAAATCCGGCTGACGGCGATTTTTTAACTTTTGATTATTACGATTTTAGCGCGAGCGGCGGCGGCAATCAATCACTCCGATATTTTGCGAGTGACGTGACCCGTTGGCCGTTTAAGCCGGCCGGCGTTTTTAACACTCCTCCCACGCCGCCGTTCTCTCCGGTCTTTGAAGTTTATGCCACGACCACGCAAAAATTGTATGGTTATTTTAATCCCTCCGGCGACCCCGACGGCTTGGACGCCGATATCCGTTATCAATATAACGTGGCCTCTTCAACTTCCGCGGAAACATTGCCGACGACGGAGCCGGATTGGTGGGGCGTGCCGCCGATTTTGCGGGATGAATTCCGTGGATCCGACCCTTTGCGTTATTACGTGCTGAGTATTCCGGCCGAAGAAGGGGTGGTTTATCGTTTGAATATGCGGGCGATAGATGGCCTGGGCGCTACCTCCACCATAGCATCATCGCCGTTTTTTGCCGTGCCGGTTACGGGGGAATGAGGTATGTGTGGCAGCTCAACTTGACATATTCATATATAAGGTTTACAATATAGTAAGCGTGTTTGAAAATAAACAAGGTTTTTTTGTGGGTTCCTTTAAGGATGAGGCCCATGTCAGGACGAAATGGCGAACTGAGACACAGCGGTTTTTTGGGTCAAATGCCGGTCGCTCCGGTTGGCGTCAAGGGCGGTCAGGTCTCGGCCGTGAATCAATTGCGTCGGCAGATTAGGTTGCTTTCGGCGAAAATCATCGGACAGACCGGTGACGTCGAGGCGCCGACGCAAGTGCTTGCCGCCGAGCTCCGGCGGAAGCGACATCTGGTAACGCTTCCGGAGAGACTTGGCTTCACCGAGGCCGATGCCTCTCTCATGCAAAGGTGGCTTGACAGCGGGGCAGTCAGTCCTTCGGCTCTCCGGCGGTTCTTCATGACGGAGCGGCGCCATCAATCAATGTTCAGCATACAACCTGATTCCGGGACGGCGACGCTTCAGGAAGCTCAGGAGATTCTGGGGCCGATGAGAGTTGTTTCTATCCAAGAGGCATCCCGGCACTGGTCGGAGATCATGCCGGAGGAGGATGTCCTGACCGGCTATACCATCGCAGAACTTCAAACCGCGGTTCAGAAGATTCGGGAAAGGCAGGATATTTACTTGGTCTATATTCATGCCCTGCCATTCCTGGAAGTTCTGGACCGGAACAACGCAATCGAAGGGACGGTCCCGGTGGAAGCCGGCGCGGAATTCCTGGACTCGCTGAATGGGAGCCGTGCTTTGGCGACGAAGCCCGATTTTCCCGATGGCTACTATTTCTTGAATTTGAGCGCCGAGAATTACGTAGCTCAAAACAGGCATGGTCAAGAAGAAACTATCGACCGTCTCGGTTATGGCATTCTGCGGGTTCCGGATGCCATGATGATCCAGGCGCTCCTTGCTCTCCGCGCTATCCGCGGCAATAAGCACTTGTTGTGCCAAGCGCCGCATTGGGGGGAGGAGGAATTTGGGACCGGGCACATGTTGTTTCAGGGCGTGGCCGGAGGACAGGGCTTTCATCTTGGTTTCCGAGCCCAAAGCGCCACAACCTGCGGCGCGTGCACGGTGCAGTTGCCGCGGCATCTCCTGAAGTGAAGCAGCGATCTCCGTTCCGGGATGGAATGGAGATTTTATTTTCCAGTGGTGCCAAAGCCACCGCGATTTTTTTTGCCCAGTCGAACAACCTCTTTTAAATGCATTTTGGTATAGGGGAGAACAAGCATCTGCGCCACGCGTTCGCCACGGGTAATAATAATAGGAGAATCCGTAAAATTAAAAACAGGGAAATGGTATTCGTCGCTGTCGCCGCAAAAATCTTCGTCGCCAATGCCGACGCCATTTGGGACCAGAAGTCCCCGTTTATAAAATGAACTGCGCGCCGCCAGAAGTATGAAATGGTTTTTCGGCGGTTTTATGGCGATGTTTAGCGGCACAAGCGCGGCACTCTTGGGTTGGACAACTACCTCCGTGCGCGCGTGACAGTCAAAACAGGCCGCGCCTTTGGTCTTATAGGCGGGGAGCGGAAGTTCCGTATCAAATCTTTTTACGTGAAGTTTTTTCAAAGGAATTATATTTTTTAGTGAAGATATAATTTATTATATCGCATCCATCGTGTTTTTGTCTGGTGTGGGCGGTGGAGGTGGGGACGGAAAGGTGGTAGAATAAAAATAAGTGATTTGGCGTTTTATTAAAAGCATTTGGGTTAGGTTACGTGGCCATATATCCGTAAATTTGATAGAGCTTGGGCCGCGGGGTCTTGTTTTATACCCTTTTTCTTTCAGTGAGCGGCGGCGCGAGATTAGAATTGGCAAGCGGCAAAAAGTGGCGGCCGCGGATTTGCCATTTTTTGCCAGCCGTATCCGGCAGGGTAATGACCGGAAGTTTTTTATTCGACTTGCGGCGGATTTGGCTTTGGAACTCCATGAATCATTCGTTTACCCGCTTGCCCCTGAACGGGCTTTGGACGCGGCGGAGATTGATCATCTGCTTTCCAAGACGGTTTTGAAATTCGGCGATTTAGGCCGGGCGATGGCGGCCGAGCGTCTGGGCGTTCCGGCTGTGGACATAGCGTTTTTGAATGTTTCTGTTTGGGAAACACTTCTCGACGGCCGCGCAGTTTTGAATCCGGATGGTTGCCGAGGAGATAAAATTGAGTTTCGCGTGAGCGGAGTTTTTACACGGCGCGACGCATTGCCCGCAATTACGGCTTTGACGGTGGAATTGGGTGAAATTACGGCCGCGGATATTCCGTTTGCCCGCCTTTTTACGGATATAAACCGGATAAATCGGCAAACTGAATCGGAACTTCTGGTCGCGGTGGGCGAAGAAGTTACTTCCGTTATAGAATTGGCGCCCGGGCGGATTTTACCGCGGGATTTTTTTGCCTGGGGAGAAAAATCTTTGCTTAAGGATTTGGAAAATAAATTGTCTGTGAATAACGAAATTGCCAGCCGGATTTATGAGGTTTATAATCAGAAGCAGCGGATGCCGCCGCTTACCTTCCGGAGTATCGACGGTCTGGTGGAAGCGGAGTATCAAATTTTACTGCACGGTATTGAGGCGGCCGCCCGCTCTTTTAATCCTAAAGCGGCCCATGTTTACTCGCCTTCGGGTTTGCCGGATATTTTTTCCGGCAGCAAGGTCAGAAACGCGTTGGGTGAAGAAATTTTCATTACGCCGGTGCCGGAACATTTTCTGCGGGACGCTTTCGGATACACAGTCCGCGCCGCTAGACCGGAAGAATTGGTCCATGCGCCGAAAATTATTGCCGAATTGGTGTATAGATTGAAGCTGCCCCGGAATGACCATTTGAATATTTTGGCGGAAAAGCACCGCCGGTGGATGGCGCTCTGAGAGAAGCGTGAAAAGAAACAATAAAATTATTTTTAAAAATGCCCAAGAAGATTTATGTCAGCAAATCGGATGAAGCGACACTCGTCATCGAGCGGGTGATTGACGCGGATGCGACGCGGGTCGTTTTATCGCTGCCGAAATATTCGCGTTTCGCCCAATCGGAAAGCAATTTTCATCTGTTAAAAAAAGAAGCCGATGCTTTGGGTAAAAATGTGGTGATTGAATCCGTGGATGAAAGGGCGCTGGAGTTGGCCGAGGCATCCGATTTGGAAGCGCGCAATCCGTTTTTTGATCCGGAAGACCGCAAGGTCGCGGATATTTTACCGCAGGCCAAATTGCCGGCCGGCAGACGTGTTAAATCGGCATTGCCTGAAGGCACCTTGGTTTCTAAAAAGGAAAATTTTCGGCCTTGTCCTGATCCGGAGGACTGCGACGATCTCGCGCCAAATTTGCCCGAAAGCGATAATCCGAATGTGGTGGGCGCGGAGATTGAGGCGCGCTTTGGACCAGCCGAGCTAAGACGGGGCGGCCGCTGGCGCGGGTTTGCGGTGATCTTGGGAGTCCTGGTACTTTCCGGGGCATTGTCTTATGTCGCCTTGCGGATTTTGCCGCGGGCGGAGGTGACGGTCGTGCGGACCAAGACCGACTTTGCTTATGCGAGCATGGTGTCGGTTGATAAAACTATTCGTGAATTCGAGGTCGCCGGCATGAAGTTGCCGGGGCAGATTTTTACCGAGCGGCGCAATGTAACGCTGTCCTTCCCGGCTTCCGGCAGGAAATTTGTTTCTCAAAAGGCCATTGGTCGCCTTACTATATATAATAGTTTCAGTTCCGAGCCGCAGAAGCTGGTCGCTTCCACCAGATTTGTTTCGCCCGAAGGTCAGATCTTCCGGTTAGTTTCAGCCATCACGGTGCCGGGCGCTAAAATTGAAGATGGTAAAATTATTCCTTCCAGCATTGAAGCGGATATCGCGGCTGACAAGCCGGGGGCGGAATATAATGTGCCGCCGGCTTCAAGGTGGAGCATTCCCGGTTTTAAGGGTACGCCCCGGTATGACGCTTTTTACGGCGCTTCAAATCTGGCTATGGCCGGAGGTTATGTGGGGGAGGTGCCATATCCGGCGGATGAAGATTTGCGAAAGGCAAAGGCCGAGATTGCGGAAAATATTAAAGCGAGCGCCAGGGCGGCGTTAATTTCTCAAATTCCGACCGATTTCAAGATGATTGAAAACGCCTTTCTGTTTTCCATAGGCAGGCAAACGGTTCAAACTCAGCCGAACACTGAAGGCACGTTTTCTATTTTCGCGGAAGGAGAGGTGAGCGTGATGGCATTCCGCGAAGCCGATCTCTATGCTCTTTTGGAAGCTCGTATTGTGGCTGAGCATGGTCCGGAGGCCATTATCAAAAGTAAAAATTTGGAATATGGAACGGCGCGGGTGGACATGACGGCCGGTAAGATGACCTTAAGTTTGGATTTTAAAGCTGTACTGGCGCGGCGATTGGATGTGGAAGAGTTGAAGGCCAAGATGCTCAATAAGAATAAGCAAGAATTACAGGCCATGTTGCTTTCTATCCCGGGCCTTGAAACTGCTTCCATTAATCTCTGGCCGCGTTGGGTTGGGAGCGTGCCGGCTCAGATGGATAAGGTGAGCTTGATGGTGGATTGAGCAACTATGCACAAGTTCAGATACATATGAGACTTTTCGGCAAACCGAAAAGTCATGAA
>CAYHSY010000023.1:0-14110 GCA_964359435.1 uncultured Candidatus Saccharibacteria bacterium | reverse complement strand
TCCGTGGGGTTGGCCGCCGGCCAGGAGCGGGCGGTGAATGCCGTGACCTCCGCCATTAATTCTCCGCTTTTGGAAACATCCATTGACGGAGCTAAGGGAGTTTTGTTCGGCGTCTCCGGCAGCCGTGATATGAAAATGAGTGAAATCAATGACATCGCCAAAACCATCAGCGGTTCCATTGATCCTTCGGCTAAAATTATTTTTGGTGCTTACTACGATAAAAAGGTCAAGCCGGGGGCTATCAAGGTTACTTTGATCGCCACTAATTTCAATGGCGTCGCCGGGGGCAAGTCGCAAGAAAACGCTTCCCCGTCGCTTTTCGGAGCTTCTTCTCCGGAACCTAAATTAACGCGTTCCGAGGTGTCGCATCAGCCGGGGGTAAAAGAGGGGCATGCCATGCCGGCCGATAATAAAAAAGAATTGTTAAAAGAGGTGGATAAATCGCCGTTACCTAAAAAACCTCCTAAGGAGATTTGGGACATACCCACCTTTCTGCGTCGTAAGAGGGATCAGTAGATTCATGACGGCATAAAAGAGCAACCTCGCGTTGCTCTTTTTATTTTTCATGATGAACAAAAAGTTATTCACATTTACGCGCCGCATGGGGGAGTATAATAAAAAGACGGTACAAGAATTTCGAAAGATTTTTGTACCGGGAATTCGTCCAAAGCTGCGGATGATTTCTAAAAAGTATGGTCCCTACACCTAATGGGTTTTACTCTGCGTTAAAGAGCGGAGAGGAATCTCCGATGACTTATTAAGTGTGGGGGCGCTTTCATCTCTGCGAGGTCAAAAATTATAAATTAAATTTAATTATCTATCCCGTATGGCTGTCAAAAAGAAGAAGGGCGCGGCATCCAAAATTTTAAGAAAGGCGGTTAAAAAGGTCTTCAAAAAAACAACCGTAAATAAAAGATCCGCCAACGCGGAGTTCAAGCTGGTCCGGAAACGGGATGGGCGTATCGTTCCTTTTGATGAAAGCCGTGTTGCCATGGCTGTTTCCAAAGCCATGCAGGCAGTCCATGAGGGGGGTGAAAAAGAGGCGGAGCAGGCTGCCAAACGGGTGGTAGTCGAGCTGCATAAAAAATTTCCATCCAATTATATTTTAGGCATTGAAGAAATCCAGGACGTGGTGGAATCCTCGTTGATCGCTCTCGATTATGCGAAAACCGCTAAGGCGTATATTTTGTATCGCAAAGAGCGGTCTATGATCCGTGAGAAAGAAAGAGAGATTCCGATGAAAGTTAAGCGGTTGGTGACGGAAAGTAAAAAATATTTCCGAAACCCTCTGTCGGAATTTATCTATTACCGCAGTTATTCTAGATGGCTTCCCGATGAAAATCGTCGCGAAACCTGGATCGAAACCGTCAATCGTTATATGGATTTCATGCGCGAAAATATCGGTAATAAGTATTCGGATGAAGAATACAATGAGTTGCGCGAAGCCATTTTGAACCAAGAGGTCATGCCGTCCATGCGTTTGGTCTGGAGCGCCGGCAGCGCCGCCCGTACCACTAATGTCGCCGGTTACAATTGTTCCTTTATTGCTCCGTCCAAATTGCAAGATTTTGGCGAGATTATGTATCTTTCCATGTGCGGTACCGGCGTCGGCTTTTCGGTGGAACAGCAGACGGTCCAGCAATTGCCTCAAATTAAGCGTCAGGCCGGCGAGGTTTTGACGACTCATATAATTCCGGATAGCAAGGAGGGCTGGGCGGATTCTTTGGTCTTGGGACTTCGAGCTTGGTTTGATGGTAAAGACATTGACTTCGATTATTCGCAGCTGCGTCCGATGGGCGCGCGCCTCAAAACCATGGGTGGTAAAAGTTCCGGACCGGGTCCGCTCCGGGCGCTCTTAACCTATGCGCGGCAAAAGGTTTTGAGCAGGCAAGGCAGGCGTCTGACTCCGCTTGATGTTCATGATATTATTTGCAAGACCGGCGAGGTGGTGGTTATGGGCGGCGTGCGCCGCAGCGCTTTGATTTCCATCTCTGACCTTGACGATGTGGAAATGCGATTGGCCAAGAGCGGGCAGTTCTATTTGACGGAAGGCCAGCGTGCTATCGCCAATAATTCCGTAGCTTACAATGAAAAGCCGAGTTGCACTGAATTCATGGATGAATGGATTGCCCTGGCTAAGAATGGCACGGGGGAGAGGGGTATCTTTAATCGGGGCGCCCTGAGGAGGCAGATGCCGGATCGTCGTTGGAAAATATTTCAAGACGGCGTCGCGACTTCCGGTACGAATCCCTGTGGTGAGATAATCCTTCAGTCTAAACAGTTCTGTAATTTAAGCGAGGTTGTGTCCCGTCAAAATGATACGGAAGTGACTTTGATGCGCAAAGTCCGGCTGGCTGCCATGCTGGGTACTTACCAATCTTCTTTGACCAATTTCCAATATCTTTCCAAGGAGTGGAGGGAGAATTGCGAAAAAGAGCGTTTATTGGGCGTCTCCATCACCGGTCAATGGGACTGCCCGGCTGTTAGAAACGCGGAGATGCTCGGCAAATTGCGCGAGGAAGCTGGCCGGGTAAATAGGATCTATGCCAAAAAACTCGGCATCAATGCTTCGACGGCCATCACCTGCGTGAAGCCCTCCGGTACGGTTTCCCAATTGGTGGACGCGGCCTCCGGTTTACATACCCGCCACGCCAAATACTATATTCGCCGGGTGAGAATTTCCGCGACCGACGCGCTTTTCAAAATGCTGCGCGACCAAAAAGTGCCGTATTTCCCGGAAGTTGGTCAGCCCAAAGACGCCGCCACGACTTATGTCTTTGAGTTTCCGGTCAAGGCCCCGGATGGGGCAGTAGTGCGTAAAGATATCCAAGCCCTGGATCAGTTGGAATACTGGAAGCTGGTTAAACATAATTATACCGAGCATAATCCTTCCGTCACCATTTCCGTGGCTAATGACGAATGGATTAAAGTGGGCAATTGGATTTATGAGAACTGGGATTTGATCGGAGGCCTCTCATTCTTGCCGCGCGATGAACATGTTTATGCTCTGGCTCCTTATGAGGAAATCAGCGAAGAAAAATATAAAGAGATGATTGCCGCGTTTCCGGAGATAGATTTCTCCCAAATCTTGGTTTATGAACGGGAAGATCAAACCCAAGGTTCTAAGGAGCTTGCGTGTGTTTCCGGCGTCTGCGAAGTGACAAGCTAGTATTGACTAAAATACCCCCTGGCCAAACACCCGGGGGTATTTTGTTTTAACTATCGGGTTGTCCCAGATCCCGTTCCGTTTTCAACCTGTCCATTTCTTCAGCCATCTTTTGGGATAATTTATAACGCCCTTCACCTTCCGCTATTTGAATCGCGTCCATGAAAGCAATTACGGCCTCTTCCATAAACCCAGCCCAAAAATAGATCAACGCTCTTTTATGTTCGTACTCGATGGATGCCAGGGCTCTGTCAGCCGCTCTATCTGACGCTTCTTCTTGCTCTGAACACCATGCTATATATGCGTCGCGGGCTTCCTGGTCCTCCAGCCCTTTGGACTTTATGATAGCCGCTATTCTTTTTTCTTCGCTTTCACTGCCTTCATTCTTGGATTCGGGTAAATTTTCCATAAAATTTATTATATTATTATTCTTTAATAATATCTCTATTATGGCAAAAAAAATACCCCGTTGATCTTGTCATTGGGATAGGTTGATTTTGGTCTATATTGTTTATGCCATGCTCCCGATCTCGTCGGCTTCCGTCTCGCGCGGGTCGGGCTCAGCCAGGATGTATGCCAACTCGCGCTTCACTGTTTCGAGAATTCGGTGGAAGCGCACGTTTTTTGGCCCATGCCTTCTGCCGGGAGTCGCTCTGACTTCGCGTTTGGCAATGTGTAGGGCGCGCTCTCCCGGATCAGTAGTGCGGTGGTGGAGCATGGTGTTTTCCTTTCCGTAAATCGCGTCATGGAAAACCCTCAAATACCACTTTATTATTATAACCTATCACAAATATAAAAGCAATTGACGCTGAATATCGGGGACGCTAAGATTTAATAGCCCTGTTCGAATGATGTTCTTTGTCACGCAAGGAGTGTCCCATGGATTCGAAGCAATTGCGCAGATTGTTGTTGGAAAAGGCCAACGCGTGCGTCGGCTGTCTCTCCGCGATCCGCACGGTGGGGAGTCACCGGCGGCACCCTGATCCCCAGCTTGGCGAGTCACTCGCGATGCCGGATGACTTTCAAAGTGATGAGGCCAAGCTTTTGAGCTGCAAGGCCTTCCGGGCCATGGGGGATAAGACCCAAGTTTTCAGTTTTGCGGAAAGCGCTTTTGTCCGTAACCGTCTATCGCATGTGATGGAAGTAACCGCCAATGCCGTAGTGGCCTCAAACATATTGGGCCTCAATACGTCCTTGGTTCGCGCCGCCGCCATCGGGCATGATTTCGGGCATGTGCCTTTCGGCCATTCCGGCGAGAAGTGGTTGGGCGAAGCTATGGGCAAACCGGATTTTTGCCACGAAATCATGGGTCCCATCATCGTGCAGAAGATTGAGCGCGGTGGTTTTGGGTTGAACCTTGCGTGGCATACTATGGATGCCATGATGAGGCACAGCGGCACCTTCGCTAAGGGGTCGATGTCTCCGGAGGCCAGAGTCTTGAATTGTGCCGACAAAGGAGGTTATCTCTTCCACGACATAAACGATATTTTCGGCCGCATGAGGTACTCGATGTCGCCGGAATTGCGTGAAACGGTGGATTTCTTCGGCGAAAATCAGCGCGAACGCGGTTGTACCGCCATTGCCGCATTGATCGTGGAGTCCGCCGAGATGGGTCGAGTGAGCTTCGAACACTCGGAGGTTGCCAAGAAATTCGCTCATTTGCGCAAGCTCATGTACGACGTCTATTTCCGCGTGACGTCGCAAGATGTGGGCGTGAAACTCGGACCGGTATTGGATTTCCTTACCACGCTGAATGTGGGTGATCCATTCCTGGTCCTGGCTTTGATGACGGATAAGGATATCGCTCTAATGACTTCTCCGGGTGAGCATATGGATATACGGCTCTTCAACCGTACGACCGTAAAAGAGATTGTGGATCGTTTCCACAAAGAAGGTCGGGAATTGAAGGGTATCAACATGTGCGACCCGGATCTGGACTGGTGATTGCTAAAAATCTAATTCCAATCGGCTGTTTTTTTCAGCCGGTTTTTTTTATTCTGATTGAGGACGGGTTGGAAATTAATAATTGTATAAATTTATTATATTAAAGCGCGCGTATTGTATAATGAATTTATGGATAAAAAACTGTTATTCGGTATTCTGGCTGCGGTTATTGCAATAGGCGCGGCGATATTTATTTGGTGGAAGAATCAAACACCGCCGGCGGCAGGTTTGGAGAATTTGGGTTCTGAAATTTTGGAAAAGGTCCAAAATCCATTGAAGGGCGAATTGTCCGCGGCCAATCCCTTCGAAGCGGAGGCCAACCCTTTTTCCAAAGACCTCAATCCGTTTACGGATGTTTATAAAAACCCATTTGAATAAAAACTTATGACCATTATCTTGAGGGCGAAAATTTCCGTTTCGGTGATCATTGTTTTGTCGGCCGTCTTAATGGGCGGTTTGATTAACTTGGGCGCGCGTTTGGCATTTGCTGAAAGCGGTCAGGCCTCCATCCAGCTTAAAAAGAATAATTCCACCGGCCTGTTCAATTTGGCTATCCGCGATCCGCAGGGTGTCAAGGAATTTTCTATGGTTCCGACCGGCAAATTTCCATACGGCGGGGTTATCGGCGGTTGTCCTCGCGCCCATATTTTAGACAATGCCTTATTTGAAGATCCGGCCGATTTCACGCCGGAGATGCCGGCTACGGTCACCGATTGCTCCGGCAATATCACGGAATTCGTGATCCCGACGCCGCAAAAAGGCACGACCGTGGGCCGGGTTAAAATAAAAGAAGAGCCGCAAGAAGAAGCCGCTCCGCTGCCGGCGGTAAAAGAAGCGGTCAAAGCGGCTCCCTCGGCTGTGTCTTTGTCTTCGTCCGCGCCATCAGCGGGGGCGGGATCCGCATCCGCATCCGCATCCGAGGAAGCATCAGCCGGGATTGTTTATCCGGTGCCGGAGCTGGGCAACTGTTCTGATGAAAAAAATTGCAAGGCCTATTGCGACGAGCCGGACAATATCAAGGCCTGCCTTGATTTTGCCGAGGAGCATGGGTTGGCGAGCGACGAGGAGGTGCGGAGGGGTAAGCGGTTTTTGGCGGCGGGCGGGCGCGGGCCCGGCGGCTGCCGCGGCGAAAAGGAGTGCCATGCTTACTGCGAGGACTCCGATCGCATCGAAGAATGCCTGGCTTTCGGCAAAAAATATCAATTGATTTCCGAAGAAGAAATCGCGGAAGCCGAAAAGATGCTGCCTTTAATCAAGAGCGGCAAGACCCCGGGCGGCTGCAAATCCAAGGTGGCTTGCGAGGCCTATTGTGAGAAATCGGAAAATATTGAGATGTGCCTCGCCTTCGCGGAAGAAAACAATTTGTTGCCGGCTGAAGAATTGGCGCAGGCCAAAAAGTTTTTGCCTTTAATCAAGAGCGGTAAGACCCCAGGCGCCTGTAAATCCAAAACGGAATGCGATAATTATTGCGCGAATCCCGACAACATGCGTTCTTGTCTCGCGTTTGCCGAAGAACAGGGCATTATCCCCGAGGAAGAATTAGAAATGGCCAAAAAGTTTTTACCCCTCATGGAAAAAGGGGAGACTCCCGGCGGTTGCCGTTCCAAAGACCAGTGCGAGGCCTATTGCGCGGATTCTTCCCATCAAGATGAGTGTTTTAGTTTTGCTGAAAAAGCCGGCTTTATTGGGCCGGAGGAAAAACGCATGATGGAAGTTGCCAAAAAATTCGGTTGCCGCAGTCAGGGCGAGTGCGAAGCTATTTGTCGAGACCCGCAAAGCGAGCAATGCCAAGAATTGATGCGCGAGATGGGCATTGAGTCCCAATTTGGGCCGCCACCGGGGCTTGATGATGATTTCGGCGGAGGTCCGGGTGGTTTTGGCGGTCCGGGCGGCTGCAAGTCGCGTGAAGAATGTGAGGCATTTTGTCGTGATAATCCGGAGGAATGTCAGCAATTCAGGCCCTCTCCGGGCGGCATGGGTGATTTTGGAGAATTTGAAGATCGGGCCGCCCGCGAGGAATTTTTTGAAGGCGTGAGATCGGAGCACGTGGAAAATGTTAAACGTGACAGCCCGGAGATTCTGCGTTGTCTGGAAGAAAAAGTTGGGAGCGAAGTTTTCGGTCGTCGTCAGGCGGGTCGTATTGCGGATGAAGCCGAGGGTCGTTTGGTGAAGGAGACCTTGCTGGCATGTGGCGCCGCCGTGGGCTCCGATCGGGTCCCGTCTCCGGAGGATCTGGAGAAAATTAAGGCGCAGCAAACCGAAGAATTCCGCCGGCAATATGAAGAACAATATCGGGAGCGATCTGAGGAAGAATTCAAGCGGCAATACGAAGAACAAATGAGGCAATTCCAGGGTCAGGCGCCGGGCGGTTTCCCGCCAAACTCGGTTCCTCCGGAATATCAGCAGTATCTCCCGCAATAGCGGCTAAATCATCTTTGCATTTTGTCGGCTTTCTATTTTTGAATAGTCAGTTTTTTCTGCGCCCACAAACTGTACAACCAACCGGCAATCACGAGAGGCACAATCAATAGGCGATGATCCTTGATGAGGGTAAAGTTGAAAAAATAAACCGTTATCAGCCAAATATCAAAAAAACCGTAAACCATAACAAAAGTCGTCAAGATCAGTTCCTCCGCCATCGGTGTTTTATCGGTTTTTTGAACAATCCAACCTACTCCTTTTACGGTGAGATAAATTAAAATTAAGACCACAGGGGCCAAGAATGGGGTTTTTACTCCGATAAAATCCGCAATCGGATTCCAGAATGCGCTGCCCCTTGATCCGGTCAGGATGTCCAAGAGGGCATCGAAGAAAACAAGAAAAATTAACAGGAGCCAGCCATTTCGTTTGGATAAAACCGGTTTCATAAAATTGGGAATTTTAGTATAAGTTCTTTTTATTGTATCATAAACAGCGCCTTTTCTAGCCGATAATTTATCCGGAGCGATGGGGACAGCCGGCGAAGCAACACGGCCGGCGTTTGCCTTTTTTCAATTCCGCGACCACCCGTTCCACGTGCTTTTTGCGTGTCTTCGGCGTTTTGACGGAAGTGGTCCAGCAAATCCATTCATTGCGCGCGAGCGGAGTGATATCCTGCCATGCCGCGCGCGCCGCTTCATCAGCGGCCAGAGATTTTTGTAGATCTGCCGGCACTTTATGCAAAGATTCTTTTTTGGCCACGATAGCGTTTAGATCTTATCTGGATTCGCCTTCAAAATCCGGCGCCACTTCGCCGAATTGCATGGTCGCCGGATCAAGTTTGATCCAAGTGCTCTTGCCCATGGAAGGCCGGGCGGTAAATGGCTCACCCGGCAACCGGACGGCATAATTCACTACGATGACATTTTGCCTGTTGGTCCCCCGGGATGTCAGACTCTCGTCTATATTGGTTGTCTGCGGAGCGATGCGGTCACCGAGGAAAAAGGCCTGCGAACCAACATAGCCGGCTGGAGTATTTAGGGCGGCTACCGCGTAAAAAAATGTCCCGCTGCCGCCGGTTTCCTGGGTCAAAAGAAAAACCACGTCTTCCCGGCCGTCATCGTCCAAGTCGTGTCTCACTTCATTGCCAAAATAGCGGGTGATAATTTTGGCATTCGATCCGGGCGTTGCCTCCAGTTCGGATATGCCGTTCGCGAGAGCAATGGGCCGCTCCTCAATAATATAAGTCGCGTTTTTATAATCTTGCGCCGCCGCCCGGCCGGCCGGCTCTTCTTTTTGGAGAGATGGTTGGAAGAAGACAAAACCTGCCGCCGCGCCCAATGCTAAAATTACCAAAATAATATAGGATTTTTTCATATTTTTATTGTATCAAAAAATGCGGATGCGGGTTATGGAGCCGGCATTATTTGCAATACTCGCTGTTTTTGCCTTGCTTGCCGTCGCCGCCGGGGAGGGCCTTCAAGACCGCTTGTTGGTCCGGAGGGAGCAGGTCGAGCCAGCAGACGCCGTAGTAAGTGTTCCACGGCGCGTATCCATAGAGTTCGCGGAATCGCTGGTCTTCCGAAGCGGAGTTTCGGCGCCGGTAATCCGCCACGCCCCAGTCAAAGCCGGGCCGTTCCGGATGAGCTTTTTCTTGCAGTCCCGTCACAATGACTTGCCCTTTCTTTACGAAATAAGGCGGAATAATCGGTTCGGTGGGGGATTCGCCAAAACCTTTCAGCGGCACTTTGTCCACCACTGCCTGAATGTCCGGCGGCAGGGCGCCCCAATGTCCGCCGCCAAATTGGATGCCGCACGGATTCTGGAAGGTGAGACTGACATGATAGCCGAATTCGTCGGTGAATCTCGCGGCGGATGTGAGATAGCCGTCCATCGGCGCTCTTAGCTCGATTTTGCTGCCCGGCTTGAGCATAAATCCTCCGTGCGGTTTGAAATCTTTTGGCCCGTCGCCGCGCACTTGGCCGGGGTATAAAATGGCGGTTGCCAAATTTATGTCCACGGGCGATGCCAAAACGAGCGATTCGGGGCAGGCAGGCGGCGCGCCCTCGCGCACCCAATACCAGCCCAATTCCGGCTTGGAGGGGTTGTATTCCCAGAAGGGCTTGGTTTCGACGCGGACTGTTTCCGGCGCCGGAATGGGCATTGGCGCCGGCGGATTTGGTTTTTCACTGCCGCCCACGGAAAGTTTATTGAGAAGCGCGCGCAGGTCGGCGACATCGGCGCCTTCGGCGGAGAGCGCGTCTATCTCCAGTTGGATGGAAGCGAGGCGCGTCGGATTGATACCGCCGGATTTGAGCGCCATCTCCAGCTCGGCGCGGAGATTCGCGCCCGAGGCCGGTTGTTGGCCCGGTAAAATGTTTCCTGTGCGTTGCCCGGCGTCCGGCACTGCGGAAGTTTTGGCGATGTTCCCACCCGGCCCCGGCCGCGCAGGCGCTTTGCGCACAGCAAGATATGCCACGCTTCCAAACGCAAAAATCGCCACCACGCCGATTATTACAACCAGTCCAACCCCACGCTCGCCAAAAGATTTTTCTTTCATGGGTTTAATTATATCATTGTTGCCTTTAATCCGGATTGGAGTTATAATAGTAAATACAATTGAATATTCCCCGGCTTGCCTCGCTGGAGTCCCGTTTTGCGGGACGGAAGCGGGTAGTTCAGCGGCCCGGGAAAAGAAATTGTTGAAAACTAAATAATATTCCCCGGCCCGCCTAGCCTTGCGGCTAGTCGAGGCTGGTAGCTCAGCGGCCCGCCTCGCGTCGACGAGCTACGCGAGTCGAGGCGGGTAGAGCGGTTTTAATTAAAATGGCCTATACATATATATTAGAAAGTGTAAATTTCGAAAAGACTTACGTTGGTAGTACGTTAGATTTAGAAAATAGAATTGAAGAACATAATGCGGGTAAAAGCATTTTTACATCAAGATATAAACCATGGATTCTATTGCACAAAGAAGAACACGTTAATTTAAAGGATGCCCGACAAAGGGAAAAGTATTTAAAAACTGCGGCGGGTAGAAAATTTATTAAAAGGCTGTTAGAATAGTCACAATATTCCCCGGTAGCTCAGCGGTAGAGCGGCTCGCTGTTAACGAGAAGGTCCCAGGTTCGATCCCTGGCCGGGGAGCCAGTTATCCAAGAACGCTTCAGCAAAGCGTCAAATCCCTCGTAAGCATCGTACTTAATCAGTACTCGGTTGCTGAATACGAGTTCGGTAAAAATTATCGTGGCAATTTCACGCTTCTCGCTGTCGAGGGCGTACTTGAAGTATAGGCCAGCATTTTTCACTAAAGCGGAGAAAGTGATGACGTATTTAAGCATACTGGCGGCACTTTCTGAGTAAGCTTGGATTTCCTTGTTTACGCCCGCCAATTTCGCTTCTAGGCGCTTCATTTCGGCACTTATCGTGTTCATATCCATCGATCCTGTTCGTAACATGGTTATTTTATTTTGGGCGATATAATCGATGTCTGCCGTTATCGCTCGCTGTTTAGTTTGAAGATCATTTAGGGTTTTGTCTCTTTGTTCGGAAAGATGCGCTAACTCCTTTTTTGCTCGATGTTCAATTTCAGCAAGTTCCTCATCGGTAAAATACATTTTGTCGAGTAACTCCTGTATCGCCTTGGTTATGTCGGCCTCGTTCAGGTTTGGATCTTTGTTAGAACATCCGTTTTTGCATCGACTTCGGTAGTAGATAATGCCTTTCTGCTCGTATGGGGAGTAGGTGCGGCCGCACTCACAACGTGGTAGCCCACGATAGGTATGAAATGGCTTATCGACGTAATACACCGACACTCTTCGCTTCTTAAGGATTTCTTGAACTTTGTAGAATAGCGATGTATCGATTAGGGCTTGGTGTGCGCTGCTGGTATCGTATCCGTTTTCTACTTTGACCTTGCCAATATAAAAAGGGTTGCGAAGCATGTATTCAACTGTTTTATGGTCAACAAGTCGTGCGACTTTCGGTATTTCTTCAGCGGACACATTGTTGAGAAGCTCATCCCTGGTTCTCTTACGGCGCACTGGTTTTTTGGTGAGGCCTTGCTCAGCTGCCCATTTTCCTCTGATTTCTTGTGAGTTTTGCCTTAAAATGTATAAATTGAGATATTTTTGGGTAGTTTTGATGATATATTGTATAGATTTGATAAGTATGCTATACTCTCAAACATGGAAGAAAAACTATTAACAATCAGCCAAGCCGCGGAATATCTTGGCGTTTCTTTAAATACCCTGCGTCGTTGGGATGAGAGCGGCAGGTTAATTGCGATCAAAAAAGAAGGCGGTACGCATCGCTATTACCGTGAAAGAGACCTCGAAATTTTTTCGAGTGATTTGATGCGCCTTGCGAGCGAGTGGATTGAAAATGGAACAGAGTTCCCCGGGACTTTTTATTGCCCTACTAGCTCTGTTTTTAATGCTAAGCTGACAAAGATGGAAAATTTACTTCTTCAAAAGCCGGGTTTTGAAAAAATGTATTCTTTAATTACCTTAATTACCGGAGAAATTGGCGATAATTCCTTTGCTCACAATTTAGGAAGATGGGTGGATACACCGGGAATATTTTTTGGGTATAACTTAGACGAAGGGAAAATTGTACTAGCAGACCGTGGCTTGGGTATTTTAGAAACATTGCGACACGTTCGACCACAGTTGAAAAGTCATGTAGCTGCCGTGGAAGTTGCCTTTACCGAGTTTATTTCGGGTAGAGCGCCGGAAAAACGGGGAAATGGATTAAAACTTGTCCGCGAAGTCGTTTTAGCTAATCCTATAGATTTATTTTATACCAGCGGTGATGCGGAAGTTCGTATGCAGGGAGATCACAAAGAATTTCGCGTTACGCGTGGTCAGCGTACTGTGAGGGGATGTTTGGCAAAGATAGAATTTTAATAAATTTAAAAATATGAAATTACAATTAGAAAAATTTGGAAAAACATTGATATCTCGGGAATTGGGAAGCGAGGCCTTTAAGGCATTCCAGCCAACCTTGCGCGAGCTTCCCGCGGGAGAGGAGCTGGAGATAGATTTTTCCGGGGTGTTAACGCTGTCGCCTTCGTGGGCTGATGAGTTTTTAAGCCCCTTACTTAACCAACTGAAGGATAAATTAATACTATTGCCAAGTGATAATCTTTCAGTGCACGCGACAATTAAAATTCTTCAAGAGGCGAATAAACAAGTATTTAAGGTCGGATCTTAGTGGTTGATGAACGAATCAAAAATACGGGTTGAATATGTCCGGTTTGGTGGCAATAAAGGGGATGAAGGTGGGGGATTTCCTCCCAAACGGCGGAACGGCTCAACGGGCATCCCCGTTGAGCCGTTGGCCCATTTTCCTTTGATTTTTAGAGGATTTTTGGGTAAAATAAGGCTATGCGCTTACCTTTGGCTGTTATGTCGACGTAGCCGAGGAGGAAGACGATGGTGCGCTATTTGAGGATAAGATGAAGAAATTAACCGGCGAACTCAAACAACATTTTGAAGAGGGGCGAAATTTAGAAGTAAAAATAAACGAAAATCTTAAAACACTGAAACATGGAGGCTCTTAACTCCAATAAAAAAGATTTTGACGGTTGGTTGGCGCGAAAGAAAATGATTAATGATATGCCGGGTATTGCTTTCGCTCATCCGCGCGAGATTTGGTGGTGCTCATTTGGTGTAAATGTCGGGGCAGAAATAGATGGTAAAAACGAAAATTATGAACGGCCGGTTATTGTAATGAAGGTATATAACAAAGAGACGCTATTGGTGTTGCCGATTACCAGTAAGCAAAAAGATGACAAATTTCATCATAAAATAGACGCGGACAAGAAAACGGTCTGGGTGAAGCTAACTCAACATCGCGTAATCAGTAATAAACGGCTAATTCGCAAGATAGACGTGCTGGATGGGGTCAAGTTTGGAGCATTAAAGAATATATGGAAAGAGTCGCTATAAAAACAATCGGACTCCGCATTTCTGCGGAGTCCTCGGAGGCCGAAGCCCTAATATCTGCACTATAACATACAGATCGCTTGGGACGCAAGGGGTTGTGGAAAAGTACGAATGAAATTTCAAACGGCTCAAGCGTTCTCGCCGTTTAGGATTTCCTTTGATTTCTTATGATTTTTGAGTAAAATAAGGATAACATAATGAATTCAGATTTAACCTTTATTACAAATGTATTTTTAGCCTTAGGCGTATTGTCGCTTTGGGCTGATTCTAAAAGAAAAACTTGAAATCAGAAAATATGACTACATACAAACACACTCAAATCGGTTATCTGATGTTGTTCATTACGCTGGCCGTGTTCGTGTTTTTCACAGGGCTTCAAATTACGGCTAGGGCTGAACCTCCCTCAATCGACTCAGGTACAAATTTTGCCGTTACCGCTGTCATGGCGCTGATCTTATTCATTCTGGCATCTTTCGGCTTGCTTACCGCGAACGTTGACAATGAGCGCGTGGCTATCAAGTTTGGCTATGGCATTTTTCGCAAAAAATTTGTAACAAGTGAGATTGCGTCAGCGGCACGGGTAAAAAATCATTGGTATTACGGCTGGGGCATACGGCTGTGGTTTTGGCCGCGT
>CAYHSY010000022.1:0-14246 GCA_964359435.1 uncultured Candidatus Saccharibacteria bacterium | reverse complement strand
AAAACTCCACGAAGTTAAGGCTTCATGGAGTCCAGGATGTATCTGGCATTATGCAGCCACAATAACCAAACTTTATATATGTAAAATTTTAACCTATTTATCCTTGATCAAAACAAATTAATTAAAAACAAGCTGATTGATAATATCCAACCTTGCCTATCTGGCCGATCGGCCAGATAGGCAAGGTTGGATTTCACACTATTCATGACCGCATAAAAACGAGTATAAAAAATAAAAGTGAGTGACAAACAAAAATCCCCGCCCGGCACTACGCGCCAAACGGGGAAACTACTGCTAGTACGTACCCGGGAGCATATTCACCTCCACCCAGGACTGGCGCAGATGATTCAAGTAATTCATCTGTTCCAGAAAAACCTTGAATCCGTTGCCGATCTTCACTACACGTAGAACGGCGATGGAACCATTCTGCACATCCATCTGGGCCCGCATCGCGGGCGGGATCCCCAGCACCTCGCCCAAGATCATGCGAATTGGATTACCGGAAGTCACAACCAGAATGTTACCGGTCGGAACCTCGGGCGTCCAAGTTTCCTTGATCAACTCTTGCGCCATGGGGAAAATCATTTCCCGCCAGCAAGCAAGGACGCGGCTCTCAAACTGTTCCTTGCTCTCTCCGCCCAGGGGTAGAATCTTCCCGGCCCGCCAATCAGCGAGGGTTTGAGCGTCCAGGTCATTCTTGCTCTTGCCGCTCCACTCGCCCACGGAGATCTCGTTGAGACGCGCGTCTTCTACGATATAGGTGCGCTTATCTTCGGTAAGCAAATCTTGATATTCCGTCCCGACGACGGCGCGCGCGGTCATGATCTGACGAACTTGCGAACCGGAAATCACACGATCAAACTGGATGCCGCAGGAGGCAAAGTAACCGTAAGTGACCCGAAGCTGACGACTGCCAAGCTCAGAAAACACATCATCTAAAGGCCCATCGCCAAAAAGCCCTGCCTTGTTGGACTCCGTCTCCGCATGACGCACCAGGTAAATCTTGCTGTGCACGATTCACCTCCTCTAAAAACAGGATTGGGAAAGAACCTATAAACACCCAACTATAATAACAAACCGCTGACGGTTAGTCAACGGTTTGCGGTGCTCCCCAACAACGAGCACCCCCCCACCCCAGCCCCTCCCTCCGATAGCCATCGGAGGGAGAAAAAATTATACCGCGTATTTGTCGTAATCTACTTTCACGACGCGCTTATCGTTGAACGACTTGAAGCCGGCGGCAAGAACCAGCATGGAGTCAATGCCACGCGCAATCCGCACCGGTGAATCCTTGATGCTGGTTTTGCCGTCCAAAAGTTCTTGAATATGCTTCGCTTCGTGGAAAAACTCATCGGTACGATTTTTGATGATATCAATTATCTGCGGATCCTTGCCGTGCTCATGGATCTGTACCTGGTCGGTGGTTTTGGTCACATCGGTACTGCAAACAATGTGGCCTTTTTCAAACTGAAGTTCCACAAACTTCTTTTTAGGCAAAGTGATGACGTCCTGAACCACACGGCCCATGAGCCCGTTCTCCGTCACCAAATTCAAAAAACACAGCCGGTCATATTCCGCGCCATCCTTGGCCACAATATCAAACAAAGCCGATACTTCCGCCACGCGGCCGGCGCCGGACACGTGCGCGAAATGCTGCCACAAATTCAGGGCATGGATGTGCTCGCCGCCCGCGCCGCCGCCCTTTTTCCAAAAACCAAGATAGGTATCCGCCGGCCCTTTGAGCCAGGGGTGCGCGTCCAAAATATTTTTCCAGTTGCTCCGGATTTCAGAATCTAAGGCCTGGATTTTGCCGAGCGTTCCGGCGCGGATCAATTCTTCCGCCTTCAAAGTATTCTCCGCCAAAATATGGTTAAAGCCCACAATCACGGCTGTCTGCGGATGCTTCCTAACCTCCGCCACAAACTCATCCAAGCCCTCCAATGTGGGCGAACACAGGGGCTTTTCAATCTGCAAAACCCGCGGCGCTTCTTCACGCAAAACCTTGGTCGCAATAGCCAAGTGCGAATCCGGCGGCGTGCCGATAAAAATCACATCAAACCCGCCCACGGGCGCGTCTTTCGCTTCAAATAACTCAATCCCTTCATCCCACGCGCCGTAACGCTTCGGGTAAATCTCCTCTTTCATTCGCTTCAAAGCCGCCGCGTCCCTGTCCACGACCGTTACTTCCCACCCCATCCGCCGGCTCGCCTGCGACAAATGATTACCAATTGAACCCGCTCCAAAAACTTTTGCTTTTATCATAATGTATAATGTATTCCTTCGATGTCGCTCAAGAAATAAAATAAACGACTTTTTATTTAATTATCCTCACTCTACACCTTAAAAAAAAACGCGCAAGTCCCCCGACAACCCCATTTCTTATACCCCTCATTCGGCCGAATGAGGGGTATAAGAATAAAAAGCAAAGCTAAACAATTATATCTGCCACTTTAGCGACCAACGGATGGGAAACCGCGCCCGCTGCCCACTTGTTGTCGCCATTCGGAATGCCCACAAACTTGGCGCCAAACTCCGCCGCGCTAGCGGCGTCGTCCAGGCCATCTCCCACCATTAGTAACTCATGGGGAGCAATCTTGTGCTCCGCGACAATCTTTTTATAGTTATCAATTTTAGTCGCCGGGTTGCCATATGTGCCGCGGAAATAAGACGTAATGCCGAACGAAGCGCAGAGCTTTACGATAGATGCTTCCGGCGTGGCGGAGTTTACATAAAGAGGCATGTCTTTGTGCAACCTCTGGAGCATGGCCAAGGTTCCGGTGAAAAGTCCGCGCTCCACAACCAGCCGCTGAATGGCCGCGTCAAACTTCCCGGAATACTTGGCAACCAATGCCGGGATTTGTTCCACCGGTTCGCCCAAATTGGTGAAAGTTACGGTCAAAATTTTATAACGGTCACCCACTTTATCGTCCACCGCTTTTTGCAAAACTACGCCATGTTCTGCCGGCCGATCGTCAAAAATTACCCGCCACGCCTCGCGCTTGGCCGGCTGGGAGTCCGCCAGAGTTCCATCAAAATCAAACGCGATTGCCTTGATGCCTTCCAAAAATTTCATACTAATATAACTCTATTTCCTTAAAAAACGTTTTAATTTACCCGCCATAAAAACATCGGTTCTCTCGCGTGACTCCGCGGTCATGCCGCCGATATGCGGCGTGATAATAACATTGTTATGATCTTGAGCGTACTGAACCAGCGGATTTTCAGCGAAGCGTTTGTTCACAAAATTCAACTCATCGGACAAGACATCGGCGGCATAGCCGGCCACCCGCCCGCTCCGGAGCGCCTCCAATAAATCCACTTCGTTCACAATCTTCCCGCGCGCGGTATTGATAACACAGGCACCCTGTTTCATTTTGGCAAAAATTTTGGCGTTAAACATATTCTCCGTATCGGGAGCCAAATGAACATGGATAGAAACGACATCGCTTGCCTCTATTAATTCTTCGAAACTAACCTTCTTATATTTATAAGATGGGTCCAATTCCACTTTCGGATCGGCATATATAACATTCATGCCAAAGGCCTCGCCGTATCGGGCCATCCATTTACCCAACCGGCCCATGCCCAAAATCCCCAATGTCTTCCCGTACAAATTATGCCCGCGAAACCTGTCACGATCCCACTCATTCTTTTTTACCGATTCAAACGCGGTCGGCAAAAACCGAAGAAGATTGATCAATAACCCGAAAGCCAACTCCGACGTGCCGGTGATAGTGGTTAAAAACTCATCTTCGCCCCGGAGCGACAACACCTCCACGCCGCGCGATGCGGCCGTAGCCAAATCTATATGATCCAGTCCCGTCGTAGCCGTGGCAATAACCTTAAGTCGTCCGGCTTTTTCCAAAATCTCTTTATTAAACACCAGACCCAACCCGATAACGGCGGCGTCATAATCACCAATCATGGATGCCAATTCGGCCTGGGAAGGGTTTTTGAAATCCACCTCGCCCAGCTCTTTTACAATATCCAAGGCGACGCGAGGATACGATTCGCCTAAAGTGTTCAAAATTTTCATGTCTATTTTAGGGAATTACGCTTCAGCCAAAATTCCGCCAATTCAAAATCTACGGGTTTGTTGATATCCACCGAACGCTCCTCCGGCATTATATACGGAACAGAAACCGTCCCAAACAAATCGCCCCTCATAATGCATTCCGTTTTGGTTAAGTAGATGGCGCAATTACGCCGATAGGCCGGAGTCAAATCCTGGCGTCTGCTGGGCGCGCTGCCTTCATTCTCAAAATACGGGACAATCAGACCATCTTGGATTTTTTTTATTTTTTTCGCGGCGAAGTCCTGGAGCTCCACCATGCTCATCACCGAATCGGCTTTTTTTTCTTCCGCCAAACGAATACTTGCATCAATGTCTTCCCCAGTCCGCAACGGCGAGGTCGGCTGCAAAATCACGGCGTAGTCATATTCTTCTCCCAAGTTTTCTTTGAACCACTTAAGCGCGTGTTGCATCACTTCGATGGAAGTGGACTTATCTTGTGCCAACTCCGTCGGCCGCATAAAAGACACATCAGCTCCATGTTTTCTAGCCACTGCGGCAATTGCCGCATCATCGGTCGAAACAATGCAACGGGTTAAAAACCGGCTGCTCTTGGCCGCTTCTATTGTATAGGCGATCAACGGCTTTCCCAAAATCGGCTTGATATTCTTGCCCGGAATGCCTTTGGACCCGCCTCGCGCTGTTATTACGCCTAGTATTTTCATAAATTTATCAACTTTCCAACTTATAAACTTGCTGACTTACAAACTATCATGAAATTGCTTGTCCCGCTCCGGCCTGGCAGTCGCCAAAATATCCGCGATCATTTTGCTGGTCCGCGGCTGATAATACAAGAACGACTTGGGATACAAACCATGCCGGAATTGTTCTTGTACGGCTTTCAAAACATCCCTCTCCGCATAACCCGCGTCCATAACGTTTTCCGCTCGCAGACGACCTCTCTGCCGGGTGCCGATATTCACAACAGGGACTCCAAAATACGACGCCTCTTTAATACCCGCAGAAGAATTGCCCACCATAACCCCCGCCTTCTTAAGCAAAGCGATAAAATCATCCGGCAAAACATCCGTCACGAACCTGATGAGATTATTTTTAAGCAATCCCTCCTCGCGATAACGACGGATAGTCCTCGCCACTTCATTTGTGCCGGCATCATTATTGGGCCAGAACCACACTGCCTGCATATTCAAACCGTCAACGACTTTTAATAATTTTTCCGTATGCTCGGCGTTGCCGTCTTCGGTTGTCACCGGATGCCAAACCACAACAATATACGGTTTCTTGAAATCGATCGGCGCTCCCACGCCAACTCGGTTAAAAAGCCGGCTGTCTATTTTTTTATTAATACCGGAAGCATATTCTATGTCCGGCGAACCCACATTCCAAACATTTTTAGGATTCTCGCCCATCTGGACAACCCTCTTCTTGGCTTCATCCGTGCTCGTGAAATGCAAATGAGCCAATTTAGTGATGGCATGTCTCACGCTTTCATCGATGGTACCGGTTTTCTCGCCGCCCTCAATATGCGCCACGATTTTATTTTGATAAGCCGCGACCATAGCCAACGCCAATTGTTCAAAGCGATCCCCACGAATCAAAACAACATCCGGCTGCAATTTGTGCAACGAATTGGAAAACTCCAAAGCCGTGAGTCCTGCGGTTTTAGCCATCGCCACATGGTTACCACCGTCAATAACATTAAAAAGCGTATCGGATATTTCAAAGCCCTCCGACTTAATTTGCGGAAAAAATCTCCGACCATATTTATCTAAAAGAATTGAACCACCCACGACCAGCTGCAACTCAATGCGCGGATCTTTACGCAAAACATCCAAAAGCAACCGCTGACGCGCATAATGCGTGCGATTCATGATAGGAAAACATACCTTTCTTTTGGCCTTTTTTGTCATCGCTAATATAACGCCAAAATAACGTTGGGAGTTTTAATGCGGGTTTGGCCTGTCTTGATCGCTATCCCCTTTGGTGAGGTAGACATCTTTAAGCGGGGCCGGGATATCATAGGCGATATTGATGACAAACTTTGAATAAGACAGGGGGTTAAAACGGATAGGAAACTTAACGAAGTCGGTGCCGGCCACGTCAAAAAAACCGACCGTGCCTAACGGCTCTTTATATAGAGAACCCGAAAACATAAAGTCCGCCGCCTGCGCTCCGGCATCTTTGGCTCTCTGTAAAAATTCTTGGAGCAAGGCAACCTCGGCCGATTGGTCGGCCACGAAATCAATAATACGCGCAATCTTAAAGCCGTCCGCCTCCTCAATCCGGTAGACCAAAAATCCGCGCAACCCCTCGCTTTGCCGAGCCGCTAAAATTTGATAATCAAAGAATGGGTGGGCCGAATATCTCCATTTCAGATATTCCGAACTACGTTCAATTGTCACCGGGTATCTCGCCCGCGCCTTTTGCCAAAAATCATCAAATTCTTGGCCAATCTTAGAGATATCCCCCACCTCAATTCTCCCCCTCAAAGAGAGGGAGGAAAATTCCTTCCCATGGGGGACGTTCAAGCCCTCCATCAATTTATACGGCGCGAGTACGGCAAAATATCTATTAAAATCTCCCGCCTCTCGCCAATCGGGGCGCAAATGCCGGTAAAGCTTTTGTGCCGCGTCGTTGTAGCTGGAGACCAAAACATAATTTGGCGTATCAAAAACTTTACGCGCGAGCATGGGACCAACTCCGGCCATTCGGTATTTTTCATCGGCAAAAAGATTCATCACTGCTCGCACGTTTTTTACCTCGCCGTAAACTTTGTACGAAAAATCCCTGTATCCAAAAAACCCTGTTATTTCTTCCCCGCGTTTGGCAAGAAACAAAACTCCACCGGGCGACGCGTATTGCCAGTCCAAAAATTTCTCATCACCCAAAATATACTTGGGCTGAAATGCCAACCGAACAAAATCACGGAATTTCGGGTAATCGCTTTTTTGATATTTTACGATTTTAATGTCGTCCATATTTCTTCCGCCACTTCTTCCGGTGTCGTGACCTCCCCCTTCGCTTCCATCATCTCCACGGCCTTCTCCGGCATGTCGCGCGTAAAATCATTTTTAATGAATCTCGGCTTGATATACAAAACTTTTATACCAAACCGCGCGAGTTCTCGTTCCGAGGCACGCGCAAAACCCATCAGAGCATATTTAGCCGTAAGATAATCAATCATATGGCTCGGCACCTCATCAACTCCCGAAGTTATAACGTGCAAAATAATCCCCTTTTTATCATTTTTCATAATCGGCGCCACTGCGCTTGTAATCTCGACAGCCGCCCTTAATTGAACTTCCAGCTGGGCTTGATAATCATCCCAATTTTTTTTCTCAATCGGAGCAAGTTTTAATGACGCACCGATGGAATTTATAACCACGTCAACCCGACCGTATTTTGCCGAAATCGCGTTAATGAGACGCTTCGCCTCGCCATCTTTGCTCAAATCCGCGCGCCATTCACCGGAGTTTAATCCATGACAAACCACGGTCGCGCCTTCGCGCTCCAGAAATTTGGCCGTCGCCCCGCCGACGCTACCGGTTCCACCGAGTATTAGAATAATTCTATTTTTTAGATTCATTATCTTACTTTTACTTTCGCATTCCCTTCCACTAAAATCATGTCTTTTCCATCTTTGATGATAGTCTTTATATCAATCATCCGCGCCGCATCCGATTTATTCACTACCTCACCGGAAACAAAAATCTTCGCCGGAAATTTCAAAGGATTTTTAAATTTCAAATCTTGCGACAGGTAAAGCGCCCGTTCACCCGGAATCATCATTCCAACTAAAGTTGAAAATAAGCTACCGAGCAGCATCCCGTGGGCAATACGCCCGCCAAACTCGGCCACGCTGGCATAACCCTCGTCCATATGCAGCAGACTCCGGTCCCCGGTCAACTCGGCAAATTTTGCCACATCCCCCTCCGTGATCATGCGATCAAAAGAAAAAACATCGCCAATTTTTATATCTTCGTAATTTAATTTGCTCAAATTCATATCAGAAATTAATGCCGTGTTTTTCTAACGCGCACTTGATATCAAAAACATTCTTCACCGCCACGACCTCGTCAATCGTAAACTTCACATTAAATCCTTTTTCTAACTCCGTAACCAAAAGCAAACCGTTAAATGAATCCCAGCTCGGCGTGTTTTGCGGACTGGTTTCATTAGTAATAGAGGCCGGATCAATCTCCAAAACTTTGGCTAAAATTTGTTTTAATTTTTCCATAATATAGCTACGAAATACGAATAATTTACGGATGTACGAATTAATTCCTTAATATGTTTCTTATATTCGTATCATCCGACACTTGGAGGATGATTTTCGTATTTAGTAGCTTTTAATATTAATATAACCCGGCACCCTATATTCCTTACCCAAATCATAATTATAAAACTCCGCCACTTCCTCTTTCTTCACTAGATCAAATCCCGACTCCGGCAAAAATTTCTCCGCCGGTTTATTTTTCTTAGTCGGGATAAATTCCGCCGACAATTTGAAAACGCCGGATTTGCGGGCCTCATTCATGGCGTGAGCCATTAAAGCGGTTTCGATGCCCCGGCCCAAAACCCTGCAACTAAGCAAAAAATTGTCGAGACGAGCTTCAGCGGAATGAAACATTGCCATACCCACCACGCCATAATCGCCAAAAACATCCCTGGCCTTTATAGTCCAAATCTTCCAATTTTTAGACAGCAGATCCCGAACCTCATCTTCCGAATAACGGCGAGTTGTCAAGTTAAACTGGTTCGTTTTTTGCGTCAACTGGGAGATACGGGAAATATTTTCTTCATTCGCGGCTTCTATCATGACTTCCATTTTCAGATCGCGCAAAAATTCCTCCGGACTCTTAAAATTTTGAAAGTGCTCTTTCCGGCGCCTCTCCTCCGCGTACATCTCGCCCCGCCGCGCGTCCTCATCGGTCAGATTAAAAGAATGAAATCCGGCATAGTCATAAAGATTGTCCGGATGCATCGCCGCTACTTCGGGCAAATTCGCCCTGACCAAACTCAAATTCAGTGAATCATCATCAATAAAAACAAAACTATCAGCCCCCAGAGACAACTCATCGGCAATCTCCGCGATATTCCGGTCTTTCGTGTTCCAGTTTATCCTCCAGCCGGCAAAGTGATTTTTCCGCAAAATCATATCCGGATGCTTCTCTATCGGCTCCAAAGCGTCTTCCAAATTATTTTTGCTGTTAATGGCGAGTATCACGCCGCGCTTATAAAGATCTAAAATATGTTCCTGCAATTTCTTGTTCGGCTTGATGCCGGCCACGCCATCCTCGCCGACCACGCCTTCCCACAAAGTGTTGTCGAGGTCCACGACCAAGCATTTCTTATTATTGCCGGCGGCCCCGACCGCATAAGCCAAAAACCCTTCCGAGAGTGCGGGAAATGCCTGTGGCGCGAGACGCATATCACCCAAGTCTTTTAATTTTGTGTACCAATACTCCTCCCGGCCGATTTTTTGGAGAAAATTGTTGAAATTAAAAATATGGATTCGCTCATCGGCTACATTGCCACCCTCCGCAATCGCCAAAACCACCCGCGCCTTAGTTTTCTCTTTTAAAACATTCACCAACTCTCCCAGATGCCCTTCGCTCAGAAAATCCTTTTGCTCGGCGACTATATAAACGACATTCGGAGCAAACTTATAAAGTCCGCTTTCCTGATTCAAAATCTCCTGACTGATTTGCGCGTAGGGCGCGTTATAAACTTCGGCCGATAAATTATGAAAAATTGCCCGCGTCTTAAAAACTTCCGGCAGGCCCTGGATGGTGTAACTGCTTAAAAACGCCGCCCTAACCTTTCTGAAATAGGCGGGCACCTCTCCTGCATGAGGCAATGCTTTGGCTATAGCCAAATAATCCGCCACTGTTGCGGATTTATCACTCACCAATTCACCGACTTTAACTTGCAAATCTCTAAAAATCATTGCACTAATACAACCGCCACGGCCATATTTTGGTCATGAGAAATGCTGACTTTACCGCCTTTTATATTGATTTTCGGGGCCCCCTGGCGATCGTGTTTTATCTCAAATCTTTTATAATTTTTAGCACCCACAAAACCCGTGGCTTTCATCGCCGCTTCTTTCGCGACAAAAATCCCCGCCAAATGCTCGGCTGATGAGGCGTACCCAAAAGCATACTTCCACTCCGACGCGGAAAAAACACGGGACCAATGTTTATAATCGGACCGTTTTATGGTTTTGAATTTTTTGATTGCAACCAAATCGATGCCTATATTCATTTATTTAGATAATCCCTCACGTCATTCGCGTCATATCTGGGTATTTTCATGGCATCATCCAAGCCAGTCATTCCCCGCCGTTCGGTCGTGACGCCGTAAGCAAAACCGGCCTCAATCAAAGCGGCCCTGGCCGCGTCGTTTGACCGGCCGTAAGGGTAGGACACAACATTCATATCGGGCGCCGCCACGCGCAACAAGGCCCGGCCGGCCGCCGCATCCTTGCGCACCGACTCAATCGTTTCGACCTCCAAAGACGTATGTCGATGGGTGTGAAAACCGACCTCAAAACCCCGCCTCTTCAAATCCCGCAACTCTTCAATAGACACAAACATCTCGCGGCTGATTTTCCGCTCGTTCAAACCCAAATCAGAAAAAATCTTGTCCAAAAAACTGTTTCGGATTTCCGCCGGCACATTGGTCATAGTCTCTTTGAAGTTGGCATTGGGGATGTCGTCATATTTTCTAAGTTCCGTAATGCGCCGATCTTTGGGTATTTTAAATTGTTCCAAAAAGTTAGGATGGGTGTTGGCCAAAAACACATTAAAAGCGTCGATCAGCGCCATCACCCCCATCTTGGAATTGACGATGTGCATCTTATGCGCATCCGGCACCTCGCCGCTCAAAGTCCTCGTGATAACAAAAAAGATCACCACCGCGCCGTATTTTTTAAGAATCGGTGCCGCGTTTTCATATTGATCACGCAAACCGTCGTCGAAAGTAATGGCGCAGACCCTTTCTCGCGCGTTAGCCCTCGCTGATGTATAAACCTCCGGGATGGAAACAATTTTATAATTTTCCGATAAAAATTTTATTTGCCGATCAAACTCCGCCACCGGACACGGGTGTATGCCGCCCCAATCCGCGCTAGGGTTACGGACGTAATGATAATTAACCAATATATGTTTGTCGCTCGGAATAAATGCCATAAATTAGTCCAACATTTGCAATACATATTTTCCGATCCTCTCCCCGGCCTTCCCATCCGTGAAAACGCACTGTTTTTCGGTCAACCGACGGCGTCCCTCACGATCCAAGGCAGGATTTTCAAAATATTTATTTATGCATTCTTTCAATTCTTCGCGATTTCTGGCTTCCTTGATGCCGCCGCTTTTAAGCGCGGCCCGGTAATGCTCCATTTTATAATACTCAGTCGCGGCCTTTGACGGAAACACCGACTGCCTGACGTTAAAATTCAAATTAATCACCGGCTTGTCAAAAATAACCGAATCCACGCTGATACTGGAAGAAAAACAAATCATCAAAGACATGGCCGCCAAGGTCTCCCGAAGATGGACCAACTCGTCATAACCCATGTCCCAATCCAAACAGCGCTTGCTGGAAAAACGGATACCCGGGTAATCATAAACCAGCCACTTTCTTTTTTTGGCTTCGTTTTCATCCACGAAGTCAATCGGAGGGAAACGGACGAGCAGGGAAAATCTTTCCCTAATCTCTTGTGACTCGCTTAATTCATGCAGCATGTCGATGACATCCCAGTCAGCGTTGCCGGCCGGCCCCCGACCAACCGGCGAATAGACCACCAATTTCCTGTCCGTCGGCAAACCAAGTTTTGTGAAAAATTCTTCTTTGGAAAAATTAACACTCCTGAAATACTCATCGTAATGAGGGATGCCGGAGACGTAAATATCATCGGCTTTCACTAAATCGTGCTGCATCAAATCACTCTTCACTTGTTCATTCCAAGCTATAATTTTATCGGGCAAAAGGCGCAGCAAGCACCGGGCCGTTGTTTTATCCCAAGAATTCAACAAGGCCACAGTTTTAACGCCGCGCTTCCGCGCCGCCCGCAAAAGATGCGTTTCCGGCCCCTCGAACAGGTTGGCCAAAAACACCAAATCGGGCGTGTATTTTTCAAACAACGCGTCATAAACATGGTTACGCACCAATATATAGTCCAGCCAACGCACCAACCGGATCACCGTCGGACGGGCGAGTAGTCGATTCAAAAATAATCCCCAGATATAGCCGAAATAATTCCTCTCCGCCCCGTAAGTCATCCGCCTGCGCAAATCAGTGGTTGCGGTGCGCAAAAGCGTATATTTCAAACGGGCGAAAACAAAATCCAATCCGCGGGGTTTTTGGGGATACACCACTTCGTAAACAATCCGAGGATCGTTGAATTCTTTCCGATGATACTCAATCCGGCCTTCGCTCTTCACTAAAAGAACCAACCGCAAGTCCGGCCGGCTCATCAAAGTGGCGAAAGTATCGGTGCGCAGAATATTGCGCGCCTCCTCACCCTCAAAGATTGTTAGAAAAACCGTCTTAGGCATAATGTAAAAATTAAATATCAAAAATCAAAATGACAGATAATATATCAAAATTATTTTTTATTCTTTAATTTAATAACGCTGGAAGCAAAAATTTTAGCGATTTCGTTCAATTCTTGAGATAAAAGTGACAGCTCTAGTTTCTCTCCATTATTCGTATCTCTAAGCAACATCAGCCAAACCCCGGTTTCATTAGCAGATTTTAATGAATGCTGAAAAAATAAAGTGAATTCCTTTCTGGAACTAGATGCTCGAGCTTCAATATAATTTGCCAAAATACTCGTGCCGCTCCTCAGTGCTTGGCCAACAACCACAACGGTGATTTGATTTCTAGGTATAGCGGCTAAAAATTTTATTAGGCGTAAAACAAATTTATACAATCTATCCTTAAATTCATTTTTGAACTTTTCATTGTCATTTTGCATTTTGCATTTTGATTTTTGAACTTTGAATTAAATCTGCCGCAGCTTACCATCATCGTCAAACAAATCAAACTGATGCCTCCCCCAATTCAAAAGACGCGTCTTACGGTTCTCGCGCGGCAGCTTGGCAATGCGGCGGTCAACATAATACGAATCGCTCCCCACGGCCGCGGTACCCACTTCTTCTATAATAACGCCCCCCTCTGATCCAAAGGCATGCAAAATCCCGCGCGGCACCCACAAGGTATCTCCGGGGCCGAGAGCCTTCTTTTTACCATCTATAAACACATCCACGTTACCGTAGAGAATCTGAAAGGTCTCGTCTTTTTTCTGGTGATAGTGCTCCGGATTTCTTTGGCCGGGTAAAACCACGATCAACTTTTTGGAATACTGTTCACGCGTTATGCATTCCACCAGCACACAACCGAATTCGTGGAAATGTTCCAAGCCATAGTGGTGCGAAAGCTCCACCGCAAAATCGTGGCCGATCGGAATCCGCGCCTGATTGAGCATGCCCTTCACGGCATGAATGGTATGATAAATTATCTCTTTTTTGGACAACGCGTCTGAACGCAGCGCCGACGGTAGCATCTCATTAACCTTATAATCCTTATCGGAGACAAGCCCGTCACGAAAACGTCCGGATTGGAGTTGACCAGCCAAAATAGGCATGGCGAAAAAAACATCCGCGCGCGTAATTGGGGTACCTGCCGTTATATCGCGACGAACATAAACACCGCGCTTCAACGAATTCAAATCATCCAATTCTTTTTGAGTAACCATTTTCCCGCCTTCCGCGCCGCAAGCCTCAACCGCCTCTTTCCACGCTTCAACCCACTTGGCCACCTGTTCCGGCGTGGAAGAATACGCATTCAATTTTATAACGTCGGTCGCGACCCCCACATGCCGCTCATACATACGAGCGCCCTTGGCGTAAGCCACTCGAATCGGCGTAAAATTATCCGGCGCTTCGTGCGTGGAAAAGCCGATAGTCAAATGCGGGTAACGATTATGCATCAATTCGATCTGATTCAAATACATCTGATTGTTCGGCGTCGGATAAATCCCAACGCAATGTTGCAACGCGTACTGCACCGCGCGCTTGTCAAAAAAACTGACAATTTTATCAATCTCTTGAATCGTCAAACCGCCGGTGGAAATTATCACCGGCTTACCGGCCTCTGAAACCTTTTCCAACAGCGGCCAGTCCTGGGCACTGCAGCTGCCGATTTT
>CAYHSY010000021.1:0-14751 GCA_964359435.1 uncultured Candidatus Saccharibacteria bacterium | reverse complement strand
CGGGTGGCGAAACGGCAGACGCACTACCTTGAGGTGGTAGCGCCCGCAAGGGCATGCAGGTTCAACTCCTGTCCCGCGCACAAGTTGACCTTATGATATCGATAGTTTATGATATGTTGGTGGTGTTTAATGGTGTACTTTGCCAGTCCAGAGGTGCGCGTGCACTTTGTACTTAGTCAGGAGATGAGCCGTGGCTTATCACGCACATGCTTTCGCGACAGTTGTTTTGTTGGTCACGCCGCGGGGTATTCCTTTGGTGCTCAAGAAGTCTAAGCCGCAACCGTGGTACTGGAGATTACCCGGAGGAAAAAGCGAGCAAGTTGCCGACGGTCAAGGCGGTTTTTGCGATGAGACGCCGGAGGAATGCATGGTCCGGGAGGGGTGGCAAGAGATCGGTGTTTTGATTGATCCAACGACCCTCAAGCTACTCCGGTCCGAAAAAAGACAAAATCACGTTTTCATGGTTTTCCGGGTTGATTTGCCTGTAACCCCGTCTCTCCGAGAAACGGGCGACGGCGGCGAGGAGGTCAGGATGTTCCAGCCGGAAGATATTCTTACACTGGATAACTTTATGTCGGCTCATAAGAATGCAGTGGAGGGGATACTTCAGGATTTGGTTGCCAAATCCTATACCAATTGAACGGATCCGCGTCATCCTTTGGGACGGCGCGGTTTTTTTAATTTGTTAAAATTAAAAGATGTTTGAAATTACGACTGACGCGTTGGTGATTGACCGTGAAGAATTAGGTGAGCAGGATTCGCGGGTTTTTCTTTACACCAAAGAATTGGGTGGAGTTATGGCGCGTGGCACCAGTATGCGGAAAATAACTTCAAAACTTTCCGCTCATCTGGAGCCGTTGCGGTTTGCGCGGGTGCGGCTTTTGCAGCGGGGGCGGGGTGACAGCGGCAGTTTTCAAATCGCGGACGCGGTGACCATGGATAATTGCCGTGAGTGGCACAAAAAGCCGGAGGCCTTGAGAATTGGTTTGAAGTTAACGCGTCTTTTTAAAGAAGCCGGTTTTAGAGGCGATGCCGACCGGATGTTGTGGGAAGAAATTTTTAATATGTTTACCGCGCCGCCGGAGGAGCCGTTTAATAAATATGGGGCGAGATTTTTGACTGCCATCGGTTTTGACCCGCGTGGCGCGGCGTGTATTCGGTGCGGCGCCGCGCGGCCGAAGCTTTTTTCCATCAACGATCTCGGCTTTATTTGCGAGGTTTGCGTGGATGGACATAATTTTGTATAAATTAAGGTAATCCCTGCCTATTGGCAGGCAGGTTTCGACTTCGCCGAGCATTGCCCGGCTTCGCTCGGGAAACAAATCGCATGTATAAAATTTTTATTGGCGGACTTTTTGTTATCGGCGCCATAGCCATAATCGTCGGCATTTACTGGTATGCCGCGGAAAATGACACCGGCTTGGGTATTGAAATTTTGGTGCCGGAAGCCCCTTTGGTCGGGGTGCCGTTTTCCGTGCGCGTATCAATTTCCAACGCAGCCAATGTGGTTTTGGGTGACGCCAAGGTTTCTTTATCTTTGCCGGAGGGTTTGGCTTTTGTCGGCAGCAGTCCGAATAAGAATATCGAGACAAAACAGTTGGGGCGCATCGGCGTGGGCGGCGTGATGCAGGAGGATTTTGAATTGATCGCGACGAACGGTGAAAATTCCGTCAAGCGGCTCACTGCTACGGCCAGTTATTTTCCTGAAGGCGTCAGGTCTAATTTTGAAGAAAGAAAAGAAATTGATGTGGCTTTGGCCGGCGTTGGCATCGCGCTGGACCTGGTTTTACCGGAACAAGCGCTCCCGGGCGAGGATTTTGCTTTTGAGGTGTCTTATAAAAACATATCGCCCATAGATGTGGACGGCTTGCAACTGCGCTTAGATTATCCGCCGGGTTTTGAATTTAAAAAATCTTCGCTTTCGCCCGACATTGCTCCCAATCTTTGGCGGTTGGGCGGGCTACGCAAGGGATCGGAGATGAAATTTTCCATCAGCGGCAACCTGGTCGGGCCAACTTCTTCCAAGCACGATATCCGCGCCGTACTCCAGGCCGAGTTTGATGATGAAGTGTATAACGTGGCGGAAAAAACCGGCACGGTGGAGCTTTCGGCGTCGCCTTTGACGCTCGGTATTTTTTCTTCCGGCGCGCCCGGCGACGTGGCTTTGCCGGGTACGGAATTGCAATATATGGTCAGTTATCAGAATACCGCCGAGCAGGGTTTTCAGAATGCGGTAGTAACGGCGCAATTGTCCGGCGAGATGTTTGATCTATCCACTTTACGGACCAAGGGGATTGTCTCGGTTTCCGGCAACATGATCACCTGGAACCAAGTCACATCGCCGGAATTAGCCATAATCGGGCCCCGTTCCTCGGGTGAATTGACGTTTTCCGTGCGGACCAAGGGTGCGTATCCCATAAGGCGCTTGAGCGATAAGAATTTTGTTTTGAAGATAGACGCGCGCATTGAGTCGCCGACCGTCATACCTTCCGTGCAATCCAAAGCTACGGTGGGTATCGGGCGATTGGAGACAAAAATACGTGGCGATTTGCGTCTGGACGCGAAGGCCTTTTTTCGAGATGCCGAGGCGGGTGTTGTAAATCGGGGGCCTTTTCCGCCGCGCGTGGGGGTGGCCACTAATTTTACGGTGCATTGGGTTTTACGGAACTATGCGACGGATGCAACTGGCGTGATTGTCATGGCCGCGCTCCCGCCCGGCGTGAAGTATGTGAGCAGCGTCAGGATGTCTTCGGGCGTTCTTTCGTATGCCGATGGCCCGCAGATAGTGCAGTGGCAGATAGACAAAATTCCGGCTAACAAAGGCGTGCTTGATAAACCTCTGGAGGCCGTGTTTCAAATTGAAGCCATGCCGCAACCGAATCAAGCCAAATCAGCCATGCCTTTGATCGGCGAGGCAACCTTTACGGCTAAGGATGATTTTACCGCTGCGGAGCTCCGCGGCGGTGATCCCGCCATCAATAGTTCTTTGCCGGATGATGTGACGGTTGGCAGTGGGGGAGGAATCGTAGTACAATAGCAGAATGCGGGTCGGTGAATAGTTGTATATGCCTAATAAATCAGATGAAAATTTGATAGATCCCGTTAGAAGGTGAAAAATATAATTATTGGAATAAGATAAGAGATAAGATGGACAATACAAAGGGTAAATCTAAAAATGAAATTGCCGCCCCTTCTAACGGGATGGATAAATTGATTTCGCTTTCCAAGCGCCGGGGTTTTATATTTCCCGGCTCGGAGATTTATGGCGGTTTTGCCAATTCTTGGGATTATGGGCCGCTTGGCGTGGAGCTTAAAAATAACATCAAACAAGAATGGTGGAAAAGATTTGTCCGCGGCAGGGGCGATGTGGTGGGGGTGGACACGGCGCTCGTGATGAATCCGAAAGTTTGGGAGGCGTCGGGGCATGTCGCTACCTTTAATGAACCGCTTGTGGAGTGTAAGAAATGCCATGAGCGATTTAGAGCCGATCATGTATCGGGCGATAAATGTCCGAGTTGTGGCGGCGAGTTTATGGAAGCGAGGCAATTTAATACAATGCTTAAGACTTTTATCGGACCGGCGGAAGACAAGGTCAATGTCGCGTATTTCCGGCCGGAGACCGCGCAGGGGATGTTTGTGGATTTTAAGCTGATAGCGGATACGACCCGCAAGCGGTTGCCGTTTGGCATCGCGCAAGTCGGCAAGGCCTTCAGAAATGAAATCACGCCGGGCAATTTTATCTTTCGCACGCGCGAGTTCGAACAGATGGAGATAGAATATTTTATCCGCGAGTCCGAATGGGAAAAGCATTTTGAGATGTGGCTCGAGGAGATGAAGGCGTGGCTCGCGCACCTCGGCGCGAAAGAGGAAAATCTGCATTTTGCCGAGATTCCGGATGGTGAACGGGCGTTTTATTCTAAACGGACAGTGGATATCGAATACCAGTATCCTTTTGGCCGCAAGGAGCTCTATGGCCTCGCGTATCGCACGGATTTTGACCTCAAGAATCATATGGAGAAGAGCGGGGAGGATTTGCGTTGGACTGATCCGGAGACCGGTGAACGATTTTTGCCGCACGTTATCGAACCAACATGGGGCGTGGACCGTACTTTGCTTGTAGCTATGCTTGAGGCGTACCATGAAGAAAAAATCAAAAATCAAAAATCAAAAATCAAAATAAATGGGGAAGATATTAATGACGAAACCGAGACGCGCGTAGTTATGCGGTTCCCCAAATGGCTCGCGCCTTACAAGGTTGCCGTTTTGCCGCTATCCAAGAAAGACGAGTTGGCGAGCATTGCCGAGCCGCTCTCTGCGGATCTCCGCCGGCATTTCGCGACTGATTATGATGAATCCCAGAGTATCGGCAAGCGTTATAGGCGGCAAGACGAAATCGGCACGCCGTATTGCGTTACCGTGGATTTTGATACCATTAACGACAAAGCGGTGACGGTGCGGGACAGGGATACGATGGCGCAAGAGAGAATCGCCATTAAAGATTTGATAAATTATCTTAAAGAAAAATTATGAAACCATTTAATCGTCTTGTTTTGAATAATGGTATGCGCATCATTACGGTGCCGCAGCCGGGCAGCTTGGCCGTGACCATGTTGGTTTTGGTTGAGGCCGGGTCAAAATATGAGTCCAGTGATATCAATGGACTGTCTCATTTTTTGGAGCACATGTGTTTTAAGGGGACCAAAAAACGGCCGACAGCGATGGATATTACGCGCGAGTTGGATGGCATCGGCGCGGAATACAACGCCTTTACCTCTCAAGAGTGGACGGGTTATTACGCCAAAGTTCAGTCGCATGAATTGGACACCGTGATCGACGTTTTGTCCGACATGTATTTAAACCCGACTTTTGACGAAAAAGAAATCGAGAAGGAAAAGGGCGTTATTATTGAAGAAATAAATATGTACGAAGATACGCCGCAGAGGCGCGTGCAGGAACTTTTTATGCAGTTGACGTATGGCGATCAGCCGGCCGGGTGGGACATCGGCGGGCGGAAGGAGGTGATCCGCGCCATGACGCGGGATCATTTCACTAAATACAGGTCCAAGCATTATCTGGCGGACGCGACCACGGTCGTGGTCGCGGGGTCGTTTAACGGGTCGGATGAAAAGACCCTGGTGAAAAAACTTGAGCACGCGTTCAAGAGCGTTGCCGTGGGCAAAAAAGAAGGCAAGTTGAAGGTGGTGGATCGTCAGAAGGCGCCGGCGGTGCAAGTAAAATTTAAGGAGACGGACCAAACCCATTTGGTTATCGGCGTCCGCGCTTTTGACGTTTATGACAAGCGGCGGGTGGCGCTCGGGGTTTTGGGAGACATCTTGGGCGGCGGCATGAGTTCGCGATTGTTTCAAAAAGTGCGGGAAGAATTGGGCGCGGCTTATTATGTGAAGGCCGACGCGGATTTATTCACAGACCATGGTTTGTTTACGGTCGCGGCCGGTGTGCATCATCCGAAATTTAACATTGTAATTACCGCGATCTTGGAAGAATTGCATAAAATGACGACGCTTCTTGTAACCGAAAAAGAATTGGAACAGGCCAAAGACCATATGGCCGGGCGAATGGTGTTGGGCCTTGAGACATCGGACTCGCTCGCCATGTATTATGGCGGTCAGGAAGTTCATCGCGAAAAAATGGAAACGCCGGCCGAGTATTTGAAACAAATCAAGGCCATTAAGCGCGAAGAGGTTTTGGCGGTTGCCAAAGACATTTTCAAGAATGACCGTTTGAATTTGGCCCTGATCGGCCCCATGAAGGACGATAAAGACATTAAAGGACTTGTGCATTTTTAGATTTTGCTGTATAGTTTAGGGCAGTTCTCCGGTTTTTTTGTTGTGTTTTTGAGGAGTTCCAAACGTGCTGACCCATTCCGAAGACCTTTTTTCGAACGGAGTGCGGCTTATCTTGGTTCCCATGTCGGGAGCAACTTCGTGTGCCATGCGGGTGGCTGTGGCAAACGGCTCTATGGATGAGGAGCCGGGCAAAAATGGCATTTCTCATTTCTTGGAGCACGTTTCGTTCAAGGGGACGGCCGAACATCCCACTGCCATGGCAAGGTCTTTGGCTTTGGAGTCCATGGGTGCCAGCGAAAACGCGGTGACGGCCGAATACCATACAACTTTCTATCTCTCGGTTTTGCCGGAGCACATGGTTCCAGCCATGCAGATTCTCTTGGATACTTGTCTCTACCCCGTTTTTTCCCGTGAGGATGTGGAGGTGGAGCGCGGCGTGATCACCCAAGAGATACGTGGCGGGGATGATGAACCCGGCGATTACATGTGGGACGCTTTGAAGGGGTTGGCATACGCCGGCACCCCTCTGGCATGGCCCGTATGTGGCACAATGGATTCTGTGGAAAAGATCAGCGAGGCCGATCTGCTTCGTCATCAGAAGGAACACTGCATTGGTCCAAAAGTGCTGGTTGTTATGGCCGGAAAGATTCCAGATGAATTGATTTGCTGGCCGCCTCACCAGTTGCAGGCCTTGGTCGGGGATGGCGGCGCCAGACAATCCGTCGTGCTTGAGACGCAAACCAGTCCCAAGTTCGTTTTCTTGAAAAAGGACAGAACTCAAGCCAACTTGGTCATGGCTTTCAAGATGCCGAAAGGATTGAGTCAGTCGGATCGCGCTGCCTTGCGGTTGATGGAAGCGGTACTCAGTGACGGCATGGGATCGCGTCTTTTCCAAGTTCTGCGAGAGAAGTATGGATTGGTTTATGACGCTGATGCCGTCATGGCACTGTTTCCCGGGCATGGCCTGTTTGAGATTAGGGCCGACATGGAGCCCGCGAATATCGTCTCGGCGGTGGAGGTTGTTTTGAGTGAATTGCATCGCTTGGCACACGAGGCCGTGCCGGAGCAGGAGTTGCGGCGGGCTAGAGAATACTATTGGGGTGAGACCAGTAGAAGGTTGGTTAATCCCGAGACGGTCGCCGAATACTTTGCCGGGAGGGCTTTGCTTGGTTTGCCGCTCCAAGACCCCTATGAAGCGCGGCAACTCCAGCGAGATGTTACGCCGGGGCAGATCAAGGAAGTTGCCAGCCGGCTGTTCAGACGAGAAAATCTCAACTTGGTACTCGCTTCGAGCGAGATCTCGGATCATTTGAAATCCCATATCGAAATCCAGTTCTAGTGGCGTGTCCGCGTCTTCCCCAGGGAAGCGCGGATTTTTATCCTGCACTCAATGCGCATCGCGCAATAGCGCCTAACTCAAATGCGCATTGAGTGCGGGATAAATTTGACAATAATAAGGAATAGTTATATGATCTAGATAACAAATAAGGCCTTGGCTGTGTTATTATTTAGCGGTATTATAATATATATAAATGGAAAAATTTGAAATTAGTTGGAATAGTTTATGGCGCGTATTTTTGGCCATAGTGGTCGCTTGGGTGGCCTATCTTGCCCGGGATGTTTTCGTCGCCGTAATTTTAGCTATCATTATTTCTTCGGCCATGGATCCGCCGGTGTCTTGGCTCGAAAAAAAGCGTTTACCGCGTCTTTTGGGGACTTTCGGTTTGTTCTTGACCGCCATATTGATTGTGGCGCTTATTGCTTATACCATTGTGCCGCTCGCGATTTTTGAAATTAACAATCTTTTGTCTAATTTCAATAAAGCCTCGGGTGCGATTTTTGATATTTTACAATCATCTAAAGCCATTGATGCTTTGAATAAAAGTTTAAGCCAGCTTTCTAACGCGTTGATTGCCGGCAACTTGTCGCTGGCTGATATCGTTTCCAACTTTTTGGGCGGCGCTTTTTTGGCGCTGTCGGTTTTCATGTTGTCGTTTTATTTAACGCTTGGGAAAGACGGCGTGGAAAAATTTTTAATCGCGGTGCTTCCCACTACTTATGAAGATCAGGTGCTTTCGCTTTATGGAAACGTTCGCCGGAAGATCGGACGCTGGTTGGAGGGCCAGGTATTTTTGAGTTTGGGCATGGGGGTGTTGGTTTTTGTCGGTTTATGGCTTCTGGGCGTGAAATATAGCTTGACGCTCGGTATCTTGGCCGGTATTTTGGAGTTGGTGCCTTTTGTGGGTCCGATTTTTGCCGGCAGCTTGACGATTCTTATAACCTTGACGAACGGAACGCCGGCTATGGCGCTTTATGCTCTGGGACTTTTTATAGTTCTTCAGCAATTGGAAAATCATGTTTTAGTGCCGGCGGTGACTAGATTCACCACCAGTTTGAATCCGGTAATTGTGCTGATTGCGCTTTTGGCCGGTGGTCAGACCTTTGGGTTTGTGGGTTTGATTTTGGCTGTGCCGGTCGCGGTGATCATGCAGGAGTTGGTGGAAGGGTGGACGCAGACCAAGGCGCGCCGGAGAGCCACGGTTTAAGCTACTTCAAAATGCAAAAATCAAAGTTCAAAATGACAAAGTAAAATTCAAGAATTTAAGAATACGTTAATTCTTCTATTTTTTATTTATTATCTGTCATTTTGATATTTGATTTTTTAATTCATGTCTAAAACATTTTTTGTTTCAACTTCGATTCCATACGTTAATGCCGCGCCTCACATTGGGCACGCGCTTGAATTTGTGCAGGCGGATGTTTTAGCCCGCTTTTATCGTCAAAGGGGCGGCGATGTATTTTTTTTGAGCGGCACGGACGATAATGCGTTGAAAAATGCCCAAGCGGCGGAGGCGGCCCATAAGGCCGTGGTTGAATTTGTCGATGAGCATGCCGGGAGCTTCAAAAAACTTTTGGCCGTTCTCAATGTTTCAAATGATGATTTTATCCGCACTTCGCGCGACGACCGCCACATCAAGGGCGCGCAAAAACTTTGGGCTGCCTGTAAAAAAGAAGATATTTATAAGAAAAAATATAAAGGCCTTTATTGTCTGGGCTGTGAAGAGTTCAAGACGGATAAAGATTTGGTTGGCGGAGAGTGTCCCGAACACTCGGGTAAAAAATTGGAAACGGTGGAGGAGGAAAATTATTTTTTTAAACTTTCCAATTATCAGAAAAAATTGGAAAAGATTTTGACATCCGGAGAGATTCGGATTATCCCCGAAAGCCGTAAAAACGAAATGTTGTCTTTTGTCCGGGAAGGGTTGGAGGATTTCAGTATTTCTCGTTCCAGGGAACGCGCCAAGGGCTGGGGGATTACCGTGCCCGGAGATGACGCGCAAATAATGTATGTGTGGTTTGACGCGCTTTCCAACTACATCAACGCTTTGGGTTACGCGGATAACGCGGCGAATTTCCGGAAGTATTGGCTGGATGTTAGTGATTCCACGCACGTCATCGGCAAGGGCATCAACCGTTTTCATAGTATTTATTGGCCGGCGATGCTTCTTTCCGCCGGAGTAAAATTGCCGAAGACAATTTTTGTCCACGGCTATCTCACGGTTGACGGACAGAAAATGTCCAAGAGTTTGGGAAATGCGGTGGATCCGTTTGAAATAATTGCCAAATACGGCGTTGATGCCACGCGTTATTACTTGTTGCGCGAGGTTTCAGCCTACGGAGATGGTGATTTTGAGCTCAAAAAATTTGTTGAGAGGTACAACGCCGATCTGGCCAATGGTTTGGGAAATTTGGCGGCGCGGGTTTTTACGCTGGCGGAAAAGCACGGTGATTTTCCGGCCGATTTGGCTGCCGATGTTTCCGAAAAAATTGCCGATGCCATTGTGGCGGCCAGGAAAGGCGTGTTTGCCGCAATGGAAGGGTTTCGCTTCAACGATGCGCTCACGGCGCTGTGGCAGTTGGCGGCTTTTGCCGATAAATATGTGAATGACCGCAAGCCCTGGGCGGAGAAAGATAACCGGGTGACGTTATTTAATGCCGTGGTTTTGATCGATAACGTCGCCGCTCTTTTGTTGCCGTTTTTGCCGGACACCGCCGGCAAAATCACTGCCGGCATCAAGTGGCAGGACGGCAAGACCCTGCGCGTGCAGAAAATCGATAATTTATTTCCGAGAATCTGATGTTACTTGACGCTCATACCCATATTCAATTTCCGGCGTATGACGCTGACCGCGAGGAAGCGCTCCGGCGGGCGCGCGCGGCAGGCGTTAAGATGATCGCCGTAGGGACCCAATATTCCACCTCGCTCGCGGCCGTCAGTTTGGCTGAAAAATATCCCGACGATGTTTGGGCGTCTATTGGTTTTCACCCTAATCATGCTGTGCCCGCTGGTTGGTATCATGATCCGAAAGAACAGAAATCAAATCAGCCGGAGATTTTTGATAGGAAAAGATTTGAAGAATTGGCTAAAAACTCGCGCGTGGTCGCGATAGGCGAATGTGGGTTGGATTATTTCCGGCTCAAGGAACACTCAACATGGAGCATGGATCAGGGGACTTCGGTTAAAGAGGCGCAGAAGAAGGTTTTTATGGAACAGATTGAGATCGCGCTGGAAGTCGGCAAACCCTTGATGATTCATGCCCGCCCTTCAAAAGGCACCGACGATGCCTATGAAGACGCTTTGGGTATAATTTCCAATTACCAATTTCTGTCCTCTCGGGACATCTCCCATAGGGAGACAATTTCCAAGATTATTCATTTCTATGAAGGTAGTTTTGCGATGACGCAAAAATTGGTTGAGGCCGGTTTTTATTTTACTTTCGGCGGCATCATTACTTGGAAGCGTGATTATGACGACATCCTGGCTTATATTCCATTGGAACGGATTTTGCTTGAGACCGACGCGCCATATGTGGCGCCGGCTCCTTATCGGGGCGCGCGCAATGAACCGGCATATGTTGTGGAAACCGCCAAAAAATTCGCCGAGCTTACCGGAAAAAGTTTTGAAGAAATTTGTGCAACCACGACAAATAATGTTAAAGTGGTGTTTGGGATTGAATAACGATTTTTGAATGAAAGGATGGTGAGAGATGAGTTTGTCGGAGCGCGCTTGGGAGATATTGCAAAGTTTTTGGTTCGCCATATTGGCTGGATTGGTTGTTGGCGCTATGCTGCCGATCCCGTGGATAGTGGGGCTGACTGTTTCTGCTTTAATCTTTTGTACTTGGGTCTGTTATGCGGGCAGAAAGTCAAGAACTTTATTGCCCCTGTATCTCATAACAGGGGATTGGGTAACTATAATTGCTCTTTGGATAGGGGCCCTTACGATACGTTGGCGTCTTATTTGGTCATTCTTGCATAGTTTGTGGGTATCTTAGCATATCACGCCGACTCCCCGCGAGCCGGTTTTTGTTTTTTGAAAAAAGTTTGAGAATCGGGTATATTATTTATAGGATTATTTAGATCATCGACGAATAAAATCCCCCGCCTTGTCAGGCACCCCCTTTAAGAAATGGGGAATAACCCCCCTTTTTTAAAGGGAGGGGACCGCTTGCGGTGAGGGATTTATTTTGAGTAAGATATTATGTCCTATAATCACAAAAAAATTGAAAACAAGTGGCGAAAAGTTTGGGCCAAGGGTGGGTATAAATTGTGGCGAGCCAAGGAGGCCGCCGCCTTTGTTGAAACTTCGGCGAGCCAAGGCAAAAAATATGTCTTGGATATGTTTCCGTATCCTTCGGGCGAGGGGCTCCACGTGGGGCACTTACTGGGGTATGTGGGCTCGGACATTTTGAGCCGTTATTTCCGGATGCGCGGGTATAATGTCTTGCACCCCATGGGCTGGGATGCTTTTGGCTTGCCGGCGGAAAATTATGCCATTAAGCACAAGATACATCCGGAAGTAGCCGTGAAACGCAATATTAAAAATTTTAAGCGCCAGTTGAACGAGCCGGGCTTCAGTTATGATTGGAGCCGTGAAATAAACACGACCGATCCGGAATATTATAAATGGACGCAGTGGATATTTTTGCAGATGTTTAAGAAGGGCCTCGCTTATGAGGCGGAACTGCCCGTGAATTGGTGCCCGAAGGATAAGACCGTGCTTGCGAACGAAGAAGTGGTGGACGGCGGTTGTGAGCGGTGCGGCGCCAAGGTGGAACGCAAAAAGTTAAAACAATGGGTTTTGAAAATCACGGCTTACGCGGATCGGTTGGTCAAAGATTTGGATACCTTGGATTGGCCGGAAAAAGTGAAGGAGTTGCAGAGGAATTGGATTGGGCGGAGCGAGGGAGCACTGATCAGGTTCGTGATTGTCGGAGGACCGACGACCGAAGACCGAGGGCGGATAGCCAAAACTTCGGTCTCCCGTCCCCCGTCATCGGACATCGAAATATTCACAACTCGTGTTGATACGCTGGCCGGTGCTACTTATGTCGTATTAGCGCCTGAACATGAATTGGTCACAAAATTACAATCCAAGATTAAGAATTGGAACGAAGTTCAAAAATACGTTGAAGTAACCAAGAACGAGAGCGACCGCGAGAGGCAGGAAAATAAGGATAAAACCGGAGTGGAGCTCAAGGGCGTCAAGGCCGTCAATCCTTTGACTAAAGAAGAAATTCCCGTGTGGATTTCCGATTATGTTCTCGCGTCTTATGGGACGGGAGCGATTATGGCCGTGCCGCAACACGATCAGCGCGATAGGGAGTTTTCGGAGAAATTTAATTTGCCCATAGTGGATCGGCCGCTGATACCTAAAGATGAGGTTGTTGCTAAAGTGGGCGGAGAAAAAACCATTAAATATAAATTACGGGACTGGATATTTTCGCGGCAGAGATATTGGGGCGAGCCGATCCCTATTATTAAATGCGCGCAATGTGGCAATGTGGCAGTGCCGGAGAAAGATTTGCCGCTGAAGTTGCCGAAGGTTAAGAGTTATGAGCCGACGGGGACGGGCGAGTCGCCTCTCGGGGCGATAGAAAAATGGGTGCGGGTTAAATGCCCGCAATGCGGCGGGGAGGCGAGGCGTGAAACCAACACCATGCCGCAGTGGGCCGGGTCGTGCTGGTATTACCTCGGATATCTCCTCGGAAATCAAAAATCAAAAATCAAAAATCAAAATATCGGTTTGGGAAGGTTTAAGAATAATTACGACTACTGGCAACCGGTGGATTTGTATATCGGCGGGGTGGAGCACGCGGTCTTGCATCTGCTCTACGCGCGGTTTTGGCACAAGTTTTTATACGATATCGGCGCAGTGGGGAGCGTGGAGCCATTCCAGAAATTGATGAATCAGGGACTGATGCTGGGGCCCGATGGCGCCAAGATGTCCAAGTCCAAAGGGAATGTCGTGAATCCGGACGAGATGATCGAGAAGTTTGGCGCGGACGCGCTCCGGATGTACGAGATGTTTATGGGGCCTTTTGAGGCGGCTAAATTTTGGGATCCGCACGGGATCGTGGGCGTGCGGAGGTTTTTGGACAGGGCGTGGGATTATGTAATCCTGGCCGGAAAAATTAAGGAATCAGACAAACTGGTCCAGAAATTTTTGCACAAAACTATAAAAAAAGTTACCGAAGATATTGAAGCGTTTCATTTCAACACGGCCATCTCCGCCATGATGATATTTATAAATGAAGCGGAGAAATTATCGCTTGGAAAAAATGACGCTTTGAGCTTAGTTAAAATCCTTTCGCCGTTCGCGCCGCATATCGCGCAGGAACTCGCGGAGCAATTAGGTCACAAAAAACTCTTGGATTATGAACCGTGGCCCAAATGGCGGGAGGCATTGGTAGTCGAAGATTCATTTGAATTAGTAATCCAGATCAACGGCAAGGTGCGGGCGACAACGGAGGCGCGGCGCGGTATCAGCGAGGCGGAAGCGAAGGACTTGGCTTTAGCGCAAGAGAATGTGAAAAAATGGCTTGGCGGCGCATCGGTTAAGAAAGTAATTTTTGTTAAAGACAGATTGATAAACGTGATTGTTTGACAAGTCATAGCAAGTCCGTTAAATTATAGATTAGTCTCGTGGGGATTGTCTTCACAAAAAAGTACCTTAATTTTTGGGGGACTCACAATGCCCATCATCACTCTTCCCGTCTTGAAACTGGACGTGAGTGAATTCGACTGTGACAAGCGCCTGGATGGCTGGAAGTTGAAGAAGGATGTACCGCTTCTCTCCGGTGAGCTGCGAATGGTTGCCTTTCTTGTTTTGGGAGAACCGAATGCTTCTATCGGGACGATGCTTGCGAAGATTAGGAAGTTTGGTGATTTTGTCGGCCAGCCTACGGCTGAGTAGTTGCTCAGGCATCAGGATTCTATCCCTCGTCTTTGGCGCGAATATAATTTGATTTTTCCGGGTACTGAGTGGCTTGATAATGGTTGTGAACATGCGCTGCCGTGTCTCAAGTGGAATGGCAAGCGGTGGATTCTCACCTGGTTGCGTCGCGAAGAACTGTGCTCCATTACTGACCGTGCCATTCTTATTCGAAGATTGAAAAATCGCAAGTAACTTAACCCACCCCGTCGGATAGAAATGTCCGGCGGTTTTTTGTTTTTGAGGGATAAAGTAATCTCCGTTGGAGATAGCATCTCCAAGATATTGGTCTTTGATGCCTAAAAACTGGGAGGGGTGTCCGGGGGTTATAATAATATGCCCAAAAACTATAAAAACCTCGCTAAATTCGTAGATAAATTCAAGGGGAAAAGAATTGCCGTGGTGGGGGACTTGATGCTGGATCACTTTATTTTCGGCGATATTGACCGCATTAGTCCGGAGGCACCGGTGCCGGTGCTCCTCGCTAAAGAAGATACCCGCGTGCCGGGCGGAGCCGGGAATGTGGCGACGAACTTGGCCGCGTTGGGTGCGAAGCCCGTTATTTTTGCCGTGGTGGGAGCTGATGAAGCCGCGCCCAAACTTCTCTCCGAGCTTAAAAAACGTGGAGTGTCTACCGCCGGAATCATAGTGGACAAAACTCGTCCGACC
>CAYHSY010000020.1:271-16379 GCA_964359435.1 uncultured Candidatus Saccharibacteria bacterium | reverse complement strand
GGGAACATGTTCTAAAACATTGGATAATATCACAATGTTTAGAGAGCTGTCTTTGACCGGTAAACTTTTGGTAAAATCACAGACAACGCTCACTCTCTTGTACGGATAAAAATCAACTCCGAAATAATTATGAAAACGTTCTACCAGTTGTTTGTAGCTGATTTGGCCGGCCCCCAGATCGGCTATTAAGGAGTTCCCGTCCAAGTTTCTCAATTGGCGTTCAAGATATTCATAATTGCGCGCGCGCCAACCGGTCCAGTTTTTGCGGTCTGCCATCTCTTTTTCAGTCATAGTTTCCGGTTCGATATTTATTGGCGGTTCTATGAAAAATATACGGCCGTCTTTTTCCTTGCCGCCTTCTCTCAGTAATGGTAAAATGGTTTTAATTTCCATATAGTTAACTATATATGATGTTTAACAAAAAATCAGATAGAAAAGGAGAATTGCTTAAATTTAATATGTATTTGGAGTGGCCTAAGTGCGATTTATGCGGGCAGTCCGATTATGAGGTGATTTATGAGGCCACTTTTAATGAAGCATCTTTTACCGATGATAAATTTGAAAGTTTTAAATACGCATCAGCTGATGGCTCCAAGGGTAATATTGTGAAATGCAGGAATTGCGGATTGGTTTATCAGGTTCCGCGAGATAATGATGTGGCCAGGATCTATAGACGCGTGAATGAGGATATTTTTTATACAGCTTCAAAAGCCGATAGGGCGGCAACTTGCGAGCGCGATGTTTTTAAAATGGAAAAGGTTACGGGTGTTTCGGGCGGACGTAAATTAATAGATATCGGTTGCAGTTATGGATTATTTTTAGACGCGGCCAAGTCGCGCGGTTGGGATGTTTATGGAGTGGAACTTTCTGATTATCAGCGTGGGGAGGCCATAAAAAATCACCCGAATGTCTGTGGCCAGGAATTAAAGGATTGCGGATATCCCGATAATTATTTTGACGTATTGACCATGTTCGACGTGGTGGAGCATTTGACGAGCCCCTCGGTTTTTATTAAGGATGCTTATCGGGTCGTTAAGCCCGGTGGATATTTTGTGGCTTGTACGCCGAATATAGCGAGCATCCAGACAAAACTTACCGGCAAATATAGGTTGAAATTCGCGCGAATGCATTTTTATTATTTTACCCCAAAGACGCTGGGGGCGATGTGTGAGCTTGACGGCTTCAAAGTGGTCAAGGTGGAGCATCATAAAAGGATTATTCGTCCCATCAATGCCATTGCTTGGATGAAAAAACACCCTCGCGTTTATAAAATGATGGAAGTTATTTTTGCCAAAACGCCTTTGGGTAATTTGAAATGGGCATCCGGACTTTCTGGAAATATGGTGATATATGCTAAAAAATATTAAAAATCAAATATCAAAAATCAAAATGAAAGATAATAATTCAAAATTAAAACTATCGCGAAGCGATTCAATCATTTTGAACTTTGATTTTTGAACTTTGAACTTTTGAATATGTATCTATCCGTAATCATCCCCGCTTATAATGAAGAGTCGCGCTTAGGCCGCACATTGGAATCAGTCGGTGTCTATTTAGGTTCAAAACCGTGGGAGAGCGAGGTGATTGTAGTTTCGGACGGTTCTAAAGATTCAACCATCAAGGTTGCCGGGAGCTTTGCTGATAAGATTAAGAATTTAACGGTTATTGATGAAAGCGTTAATCAGGGCAAGGGTTACGCCGTTAGAAGAGGGATTTTGGCGGCCAAGGGTGATTTGCGTCTTTTTATGGACGCCGATAACGCGACGCCTATAGTGGAGGTGGAGAAATTTTTGCCATATATAAATAATGGTTATGATGTGGTTATTGGATCCTTGGGGATTTTTATCAATCAATTCAACCGCCGAAGATTTTTTTGGAGGATGGTGGCCGGCCGTTTGGGTAATTGGTTTATCCAGCTTCTACTTTTATGGGGCATATATGACACGCAAAGGGGTTTTAAACTTTTTACACGGGTCGCGGCGGAGTCGGTATTTCCTAAAGTCAGCATTTTTGGTTGGGGGTTTGATGTTGAGGTGTTGGCCTTGGTGCGTAAAGCGGGCTTTAAAATAAAAGAGCTGCCGGTTTTATGGACAGACGCGCCGGGGTCCAAAATTGGCGCTAAGGCCTACGCGCAAGTTCTTTGGCAAGTATTATATATTAAAATTAAATTTTTATTAGGCCGATATTAACCATTTAGCTAGATTTAGGGTTGTATAAATGTATGAAAATCATAGTTATAGTGCCAACTTATAATGAACGTGAGGCTATCAGCGAACTTTTAGATGCTTTGGAGGCAGAGTTTGCTTTTATTCCGAGACATGAAATGCGAGTATTGGTTGTGGATGGGAATAGCCCCGATGGGACGGCGGAAGCGGTGCGCGGTAAAGCTGCTAAATACGGCAATATAGATTTATTCGTGGAAGAGAAAAAACGCGGTTTGGGCATGGCTTACGTCACCGGGATGAAATATGCCATAGAAAATCTTAAAGCCGATGCCATAATGGAATTCGACGGGGATGGGCAGCATGATCCAAAAGATATCAAAAGATTGGTGGCTGAATTGGACAATGGCTATGATTACGTGATTGGATCCCGTTATGTCGCGGGCGGATCCATACCTGTCGAATGGGCATTGTATAGGAAGATCTTAAGCCGGTTTGGCAGTGTTTTTGCTAAATTTATTTTGGAATTGTCTACCAACGACAACACTTCCGGATTTAAGTTGGCTCGCGTTAAGGGTTTTGCCGAGCACTTGCCTTTATCCGAAGAAAAAATCTTATCCCGCCATTATGCTTATAAAATCCATTTGCTTTATGAAATGCGTAAAATGGGCGCGAAGATGAAGGAGGTGCCGATAAGTTTTCTGGAGCGTGAACATGGCAATTCCAAAAGCGATTTCGGCGATATTTTTGAATCGTTAAGGGTGGTGTTGCGTTTGCGTTTTCGTGATTTATGGAGTTGGCGGTTTTTTAAATTCGGATTAGTAGGTTTTAGCGGTTTTTTGGTTAATGCCGGTTTTTTTGAACTTCTGGCTTTTACTTTTGATATTTTCCGTCCATCCATCGCCGCGATTATTTCCGGCGAGCTATCGGTGCTTTCAAATTATACGTTGAATAATTATTTTACTTTCAAGGACCGTCGCGCGATTTCAGCCATAGATTTTTTAAAAAAATTGGCAATTTTTAATTTTTCTGCGATATTCATTTTGGCCTTACAGGGCGGGATGGTGCGGCTTGGGGAATTTGTTGCCGGAGGCAATGATTGGATTATCCGCGGATTCTTTTTCGCCTCAATTATTTTGGGGTTGGCGATAAATTACCTGGTGTATACAAAGATAATTTGGAGGCGGAGTAATCGCGAATAATAAAACTAGTCATTGTGCGGCCTCGGGGAGCAATCTTAATATGATTATTGTGAAATTTTTTGCGATCAATATTAATGCAAGATCGTCACGGAGTATCTCGCGATGACAATATGACAATATGAAAATATACTACCTCGTAAACGCCCGCATCCCGACTGAAAAAGCTCATGGCATTCAGCTTGCCAAAATGTGCGAGGCGATGATTGAGCAGGGCGCTGATTTGGAGATTGTGGTTCCGGCACGCGGTCACTGTCTGAATGTAAGTGAATTTTATAAACTCCGGACGCCGGTGGTTTTACGTCGGCTTTGGGTTGTGCCGACGTACGGCTGGGGCAGCCCCGGTTTTTATCTAGGTACCATCTCATTTATGATTTCGTATTTGTTTTATTTTTGGTGGAAAAGATTGCGCGGGGAAAAATTTATTATTTATACCTCGGACATTGATCAATTTTCTTTTTCTTTCATGCCTTTTATCGGGGCAAAATATTTCTCGGAAATTCATGAGGCCAAAAAATGGCGACTGACTTTTGTTTGGTTTTTTAAATTTATTTCCGGTGCCATTGTTATAAATGAATTTATCAGGAATGAATTGGTTAAGACGTACGGATTGGAGCCGCAAAAGATCATTATCCAACCTAATGGCATTGATTTGGCCATGTTTAATATCAGTGTGTCTTTGGGAGAGGCGCGATCCAAATTAAAGTTGCCGCAAGGCCGCAAGATTGCGCTTTATGTAGGCCAAATTTATGACTGGAAAGGATTGGGCGTTTTGGTGGAGGCGGCTAAGAATTTGCCGGAGGGTTGCGATATTTATGTAGTTGGAGGTACGGCGGAGGGTTTAGCCAAGACGCTTAATCGCGGGGATATTCCCGGCAATTTGGTTTGTATGGGCTTCCGACCTTATGATGAAGTGCCGGTTTGGCTTGCCGCCGCGGACATTTTGATTTTACTTGGAACGCGCGACAACGATTATTCTTTTTATTCAACTTCACCTATGAAATTATTTGAATATATGGCCGGGAAGCGACCGATTGTCGCGGCAGATACCCCGGCTATCCGGCATATAGTCGGAGGAGGTGAGGTGTGGTTTTATGAACCTGACAATGCGGGAACTTTGGCGCAAAAAATTGGTTATATATTAAACCATCCTGATGAAACTAAGGACAAAATTGAACGGGCTTTTAATTTAGTTAAGAAATATGAATGGCGCGCGCGAGCGAAAGCCATTCTGGATTTGATTAGAATATGACCACTCAAAAACAAATTTTGATTACCGGCGGAGCAGGTTTCATCGGCATCAATACGGCCGATTATTTGCTTGGCAGAGGGTACGAGGTAACAGTTTTGGACAATCTTTCCCGCCGCGGTTCTGACGAAAATCTGCATTGGTTAAAGGGCAAATGGGGAGATAGGGTCCGTTTTGAAAAGATAGATATTTTGAGTGATCGCAGGTATTTACTGCCTTTGATGGAAAGTCACGACGCGGTAATCCATTTAGCCGGACAAGTAGCCGTCACCTTATCCGTGCAGAATCCGGAACATGATTTTCACACCAATGCGCTTGGTACTCTGCACGTGTTAGAGGCAGTCAGACTATCAAAAAAACGGCCGGTTTTTATTTATTCTTCTACTAACAAGGTTTATGGCAACATCGACCATATAGATGTGGAATTAACCGATGTCGGTTATCGTTACCCGTCTTTGCCTCTTGGCGTTGCCGAGCATATTGGCTTGGATTTTCACTCGCCGTATGGCTGCAGCAAAGGTACGGCCGATCAGTACGCGCATGATTATTCACGCATCTATGGTTTGAAGACAGTCGTGTTTCGTCAATCCTGTATTTATGGTCCGCATCAATTCGGCATAGAAGACCAAGGGTGGGTGGCCTGGTTTACCATCGCTGCTTTGATTAACAAACCTATCACCGTCTATGGGGATGGTCATCAAGTCAGGGATGTTCTGCATGTGGATGACCTGGCGCGACTTTATGAAATGGCTATAGAGAATACGGATAAGGTTAGCGGCAGGGTCTATAACATCGGCGGCGGTCCGGGCCGGGCTTCATCGGTGCTTCAGGCCCTGGGACTTCTGGAGGTTTTGCTTAATAAAAAAATTCCCTTGGCTTTCAGTGATTGGCGGCCGGGTGATCAGAAAGTCTATATTTCAGATATCAGGAAGATTAAGCATGATTTGGGTTGGGAGCCGCATATCGATTTTCCGCTGGGATTGCAGGGTCTTGTCGAATGGGCGAAGGTTAATCAAGAAGCGATCGGCAAATTTTTCAAATAATGCTTATCGGTGTTTTGCTCCATCCTTATGGCGAGAAAAAACCGGCTGGATTAGGCCGGACTATTTTTGAATTAACTAAGGCGATGGTTGAGGGTCATCCGGAAAATGAATATGTGGTTTATGTTAAAGACAAGCCGAGTGTTTTGCCGGCTTTCGCCGGCCATAATTGGCATTTGGAGGTATTGGGCGGCGGTTTTTTTTGGCTTGACCGCGGTTTTTGGCGCGCGCCAAGGGCGGATGTTTATATTTTTAATACCCCGATTTTACCGTTCTTTTTTGTTCCCAAAAATTCCATCGTTATCGCTTTGGATTTTGCTTATTGGTTTTTCCCGCCGCGGAATATTTTGGGGAAAATTAGAAATTGGCTGCTGTTTCTGTACCATGGTTATTCATTGTGGCGCGCCAAGCGCGTGGTCGCCATTTCGGAGGCGACTAAGCGCGATGTCATAAAGTTATTCGGAATACCGGAGAAAAAAATTTCCATTATGTATCTGGGATATAAGCCGATTTGCGCCGAGCCGCAAGAGGCCGTGGCGTTGCCGGAAAAGTTTTTCTTGTTTGTGGGCATTATTAAAGAGCGTAAAAATGTTTTTAACGTGGTTAAGGCATTCCGCGAGTATCGAAGGACGCATAATTCACATAAGCTGGTCGTGGCCGGCAACGGCGAGGGTGGTTATTATGAAAAAATTAAAGAATACGTGAAACAGGAAGGCATAGAAGATGCGGTGGTGTTTTTTGGCCACGCGAACGATAGCCAATTATCATACGTGTATCGTAAGGCCGAAGCATTGTTTTTCCCATCTATTGCGGAGGGGTTCGGCATGCCCGTGGCGGAGGCCATGGATTGTGGTTTGCCGGTTATTACCTCCACGACCACGTCGCTTCCGGAGGTCGGGGGAGATGGTGCCGTTATTGTGGATCCTTATAATATAGGAGAAATGGCGGAGGCATTAATTAAGATTTCGACAGACCATGCGTTTCGGGAACAATTGATTTACAAAGGATTTGAACAAAAGAAAAAATTTTCCTGGCAAAAATCCGCCGAAGCCATGCTGATGGTTGTTAAAAAAATATCTTATGATGTGGAAAATAATTAAAAAATTCAAAACAGTATTTAGGGACCCGGTTTTTGCCGGGGCCTATGCCTATAATGCTTTACGTCGCAAGATTTTTGTAAAAAAAGTCATCAAAGATGGCGAAGTGTTTTATGGTTACAAGGGCCAGTTGTATCCGCAATATCTTTTCAAAAAACATGGCATGGATTATGTGAAGGATAAAGCCCTTGTATATTGCCGGGGATATGGCTTGGATATCGGCTGCGGAGCGACCCCGCTTCCGGGAGCAATCGGCATTGAGGATAACCCGGAAGAGAACGCGTATAAATTAGATCGATTTGCCGATGGTTCGCTGGATTATGTCTTTAGTTCCCATTGCGTGGAGCATTTGAAGGATTGGCCCGTGGCTTTGCGTCTTTGGATCAGGAAACTGAAGCCCGGAGGCATTTTGTTCACTTACGTGCCACACCGCGATATGGTCCTGTGGCGGCCCGGCGAGGTGATGGGTTACCAGCACTTTTGGTCGCCGACTTACGAAACGCTTAATAAGTTTATGGTGGAAAATGGGATGGAAGTGGTCGAATTTGCCGGAGAGCATGATAAGTATTGGAGTTTTTACGCGGCGGGCAAGAAACTATGAGATTTTATTATTTTTTGCGCAATAAACTGATAATATTATCGGCTGTGATTTTTTATCCCATATTGCGTTTTTGGTTTGGGCGTCGGGAGGCCATGTGGGACGGAGAAGTGCGGCGCGCGCGCGGCGAATTTCGTATTTTGGTGATACCGCAATTGACCCGTATCGGCGATTTGGTTTGCGCCATGCCGGTTTTTCGGGCGATCAAGCAACGATATCCCCGCAGTTTTTTGGCGGTCATGATGACTGGCAAAATCGCGCCTTTAGTAAAGAACAATCCCTATATCGATGAGATTGTCCAGTATAGCACCAAAGATTTAATGGGGGTGATAAAGAGCGTGCAGGCGCGATACTTTGATTGGTCGTTCGCCCTAGCCCCGTCTTCGTTGGTAGGCGCAATAATGGCCTGGGGTCTTGTGCCACGACGGGCTAAGATAGTCCGTGCCGGCAAACCTTGGGGCGAAGCCGTGACCGATGGTTTGGCGACTCACCCGTTTTTATATAAACACGGCGATTACTTGCCCGGCGAGTATCTGAAGATGTTGAAATTCATCGGAATTGATAATGTCAATACGGAGAAAGAAGTTTTCGTGACCCAGGAAGGCGAGAAAAAAGCGGAGGCGTTTTTGCCACCTGATAATAAGCCGTTGGTAGGCATCTCCATTACTGCCGGCAATAAAATAAAAGAATGGGGCGATGAAAAATTTATCGAGCTTGCGAAGCGGATTTTAGATAAATATAAAAATGCCAAGATTATTTTGATTGGTTCCAAAAATGATAAGTCGAGGATCGAGGCCGTGGAGGGGGCCTTGCCATCAGGCGTGGCCTTATCCGCCACAGACTTTACTCTCGAAGAATTGCCTTCGCTTATTAAGCGGCTGGATTTGTATATTGGCGTGGACACGGGTCCGATCTATATTGCCGAAGCCCTGGGCACACCATTGGTGGACATTATTGGGCCGGTGGATCCAAGCGAACAACCTCCGTGCAACGCGCCAAAGAGTGTTTGCGTGATGCCGGAGGGCGACATTAAGCCTTCTAGTTTTGTCTTGAAACGGCCGGGTAAAAATCACCGTGCGGCGCTTGAAGCCACCAGCGTGGATTCGGTGATGGAGGCGGTTGCGACTTTTCTTGAACGGCTCAACGAGGTTTCCCGTTGAGCCGTTCAAGCCCTTAGCCTCATAAAACAAGGTTTTTTATGCGCATTGACACATTATCAGGTTTTTGTTAATACGGAATTGCTCTTTGAAGTGGGCAACCGCGGTCCCGACGATTTCGGGCTAGTGTAGGAGCGTACCATGTCCAATGAGGAAGGAAGTGACAGATTTGGAAGGTATACTTCGCCTATTCCGCCGGGGTGGGAGAAGTATTACGATGATTTCGGTCGGCCGATCGGCATTCGCCCTTCGGAAGTCGACGGCAAGAAACCGTATCGTAAGCGGCGGGCCCAACACAAGGTCAACTCGTCCTCCTGACGCATGAGCTGGGGGGATTTTATTTTATTAGTTCAAAAATTATATTCTCTGCCGGAAACATTCGGGAGAAGCCCGTTGTTTCATAAAAATGGCGCATACTTTGCGAGGAGTTTACGAGCGGTTCTATGAGATAATTATTTATATATTTGATAAGAAAGATATTTTTTTCAAAAGTGATTTTGACGGAGGCGAGGCGCGAAAAATGAAAATCAAAATAATATTCACGGTGTTTGCCTTTATTGAGCTGGGAGTCCTGGACGAAGAATTCCATACTGCGGATGCCAAAAAGTTTTTTATGCGTGGGGTCCGAAAAATTGTTGCGGGAAGTAAAATGCGGCACGCGAACGCTTAGTTTGCCACCCGGCTTTAAGATGCGGTGGAGGTCGCGGAGGACGGGGATATATTCGACGTGTTCCAGGATGTCGTTCCCGAGAATTTCGTCAAATTCGTCGTCCTTGAAGGGGAGCGGCAATTTTTCTATATCGTGGACCATATCTACACCCTCGATTTTAGCCGAATCCAAATTGACCCAGTCGGGACGGATGTCGTGGCCGCAGCCCAAGTTTAGACGCTTTTGGGTATTTTCCATATGTATATAATAACTTATATTTGGCGATAAGGGTTATATATTGGATAAATGTAAAATGCAAAAATTAAGAAACATAATTTTATTAAAACTCTGTCTTCTGCGGTTTATTTGGCGGGGAAGGGCGAATAACGTAATGGGGAAAGATTTTGCGGCGGGAGCCGGGATGAATATTTTGGTTATTCAGATGGCGAAGATGGGGGATATGATTTGTACGACGCCCCTATTCCGGTCTATCAAACAAAAATATCCGAACGCACGCGTGATTGTGATGGGTAATTCGGTTAATAAGGAATTATTGGTCGGTAATCCTGATATCGCCGAATATATTATATACGATAAAAATAATTTTTGGCGGATTTTACGGCAGATTCGCGGCTTGCATTTGGATGTCGGTATTTTGACGGGCCCTTCGCCGGAACTGCTTGCCTTGCTTTATCTTTCAGGTGCGCCACTCGTGGTTGCGCCCACTATTGAGGGCGGCTATTGTCCGCATGAGACACGAGTTTATAAAATTTTGACTAAACTGGTTGCGACCCACCCGCACCGGATGGGAGGTTACGCGCCACGCGAATATCTGCGGCTTCTGGAGCCGATGGGGATTTTGACGGAGGATACCACCAAGCATTTAAGAAATCCAATATTAACGTCATCGGAAGACGTTAGGTTGGTTGGTGTCGCGCCGGGGACGGGGCATAAGATCAAGCTGTGGCCGAGCGATCGGTTCGCCAAATTAGCCGTTGAAATTCATAAAAAATATGGGGCAAAGATCGTGGTCATTGGTGGGCCCGATGACCAGAAAGAGGTGGATGCAATGCTTCTATATCTGGGAGGCACTATCTCCAAAGATGGCGTTGTTTCTGCAGTGAACTTATCCATTGAGGAATTAAAGGCCTTAATATCAAAATTGGATTTATTTGTGAGCGTGGATACGGGGCCGATTTATATTGCCGAGGCCTTGGGGATACCTACTGTTTGTATTGTGGGGCCGATGGACGAGCGGGAGCAGCCGCCGCGAGGCGAGAAGCATAAAATAGTTGTTGCGCCGCGAGAAAAGCCGGAGTTACATATAATGAACAACGCGGTTTTTGATTATAAAGAGGCGCGGCGGCAGGTGGAGGATATAACGGTCGGAATGGTGATGGAGGAGGTGGATAATTTAATGAAAAATGTAAATATCAAAATGCAAAATGACAATTGAAAATTTAAAATCAAAAAGCATAGTTATTACTGGGGCGGCCGGGTTTATCGGTTCCAATGTTTTGCGGGCGTTAAACGAAGCCGGATTGGAGAATATAATTATTGTCGATAAAGGGGAAATTACCGAGGGCAAGAAGAATAATTTGGCCGATTTGAAATACGCGCAATATCTGGACAGCGCCGATTTTTTGGCCAAAATTGAGCACGATGAGATAAAAGATATAGGGGCCATCGTTCATATCGGGGCATCGGTTGACACGACCGATAAAGATAGCGTTGGTTTGATGAAAAATAATACTGAATACAGCCGGGTGCTTTTCAATTATTGCGTTCGCAACAATTGCCGTCTGATTTACGCATCGTCAGCCGCGACTTACGGCGGCGGAGAAAAGGGTTATAACGATTCCGAAAGAAATTTGAAACCAATGAACCCTTATGCCGAGTCAAAGTATCTTTTTGATGAATTTGTGTTGGACGCGGCGGTGAAGCCGGGCCAATGGGTGGGGTTGAAGTTTTTTAATGTTTACGGGCCGGGCGAGGCGCACAAGGGCCAAATGGCTTCTATGGTTTACCATTTATATAATAAAATTCGCGCGACCGGCGAAGCGGAGCTTTTCAAATCGTATCGCGCCGGTTATGTCCACGGCGAACAAAAACGTGATTTTGTATATGTAAAGGACATCGCCAAAGTCATTTTGTTCTTTTTGAATCATCCGGATAAAAGCGGGATATTCAATTTGGGTACGGGTCAGGCACGCACGTTTAACGACTTGGCGCGAGCCGTGTTCGCCGCTCTCGGCAAGCCGCCGGCCATAAAATACGCGGAGATGCCGCCGGGGCTAGAGGGTCAGTATCAATATTTTACCCAAGCCGATATCTCTAAACTCCGTTCGGCCGGTTATGGCGAAAAATTTTATACGCTTGAAGAGGGGGTCTCTGATTACGTAAATTGGCTACGAAAATAGTTTTCTGAATAACGCTATCTCGTTGTCATTCTGGGCTTGATCGCTGGAATGACATCGTGTTTGCTTTTTAATCAATAAATTGGTATATTGTTGGAGTGGTTTTGAGTTTCCGATGTATTTTTGTGGAGTGATTAAGTCGTGAAACGTCAGATCAAGCCCAGGAAGGCGAAGCTTGGTAACAGGGATATGGAAACGACACCCAGCAGGCATCACGTGATGTTGGATGATGAGGTTCCTCGGTCGATGCTTGATTCTTGCCGCGGAGATCAAGCTGGGAAGGTTGCGATAGAGCGCGTGGTATGGTTTGCGGGTGCAATCGCGCAGTTGGCACTGGATTACAGGGGCACGCACAGTGCGGGGTACGCGGACAAACTCTTCATCAACTGGCTCAAGAGGCCTAACCCGCAACTTGCCAATCAACAACCGGCTATTGTGGTTTGGCGGGATGGAGAAATTGGTTTCAGAAAAGTGAGTGACCTGATGGTCGAAGAAGCAAAAAAAGAAATGCGTGGTAGACAGCGCTAGAAGCCAGAGACGGCTTCTTTTATTTTCTGGCGCAGTAGTCGTAGCCGGTCCAGTATTGCCCGGCGATATTGTTTTCGCGGGTGCCGAGGACGCGCAGGCCGTTTGATTCCAAGATCTCAATTACTTCGGCTTGGGGTACGCCATAAACATCCACGCGCGCCTTGCCGCGCCACTTCATGTCACGTAGCCATTCGCGGACTCGTTCCGGAAGCAGGTTTTTGATGAACCGGCGGAGCGGGCTCTGCGGCGTCGGTTTGGGAGCGGCAGTGAGCTGGAAGAAGACGAGGCCGCCTGGAGCAAGGACGCGCGTGAACTCTTTAAGGTATTCTTTGCTGAAAACCGGGCGAATGTGTTGCAGGGCGATTTTAGAGTAAATGAATGAGAAATAATTGGATGGGAAGAGTGATAAATCATTTTTCGCATTAACATAAAAATGGCATTTTTCGCCCGCGTCCTTTGCAGAAATATCCCCGAGCCGTGTTGCAGGAGATTTTTCGCTCTCCGTAAGGCGCGACGAGGAAAGCGTATCCTCCGTGATACTCTGACGAGGAGCAACGTGGCGGAAGCGAAAAATCTCCGCAACCCAACGGGATACAGCCAATTTCAGACGACTCCAGCGTCGCTCCTCCTTGGAGTACCCCAGGGGGTACACCTGCGTCATCGCTCCTTGGCTCGTCTGAAATTGGCTAGTATCGCGGCGGGGGATATTTCTGCGAAGGGCGCGATTATACTTTTGGGCCAAATCAATCATTTGTTCGGAAATATCCACGCCCTGGACTTCGTCAAAGTGATTGGCCAAGGCCTGTGACAGGCGTCCCACGCCACAGCCGAAGTCCAGCGCCCGGCCAGGCGGTAACTCCGCATTTAGAGAGCGGATATAAGCGAGGTCGGACGCAACTTCTTTGACGCCGGTTTCGAAAAATTCCTTTGGGTCCCATTTGCCGCCCTGTTTGTCTTTATAGGTGAGGACGATGAATAATGGGTCGGCTTTGGCCAATTCGTCCCAGTTTTTTTGTGATTCCTGGAGGTTCATGAGATATTTTAACTGATTATACATAAAACTCCCGGCTCTCGTAAAATGTTATAAATAGGTAATATGCGGACCATCGCTATAACCAGTTTTCATACCCTGGTTTCCAGGAACATTTTAGCTACGCCGGTTTTGGAGAAATTAAAATCGCAAAAAGATTTGCGTGTTGTTTTGGTGGTGCCGGATTTTAAAGTTGATTATTTCCAAAAAACCTTTGGCGCGGAAAATGTTTTGGTATATGGCGCGGAGCAATACAGGGCTTCGCGTTATTTTTGGGGACTGTTTTTCAAGCGTTTAGGGATGCTCCTTTATGACAATGAAACTATCCGCATGAAAATCGCTTATAAATATTATTGGGACAAAAAGTTTTTTTATTTTATCTTTGCCCGGTTCATGGGTTTCATTGGCAATTCTTTTTTAATAAGGAGGATGGTGAGGTTTTTAGATTTGAAATTATCGCCCAAAGATTTATTTAAGGATTTGCTTGATGAGTATCGGCCGGATCTGATATTTTCTACCGATATTCAAAACGAGAACGATATCAGCTTGGTTCAGGACGCTCGGCGACGGGGCGTGAGAGTTATCGGCATGATCCGGTCGTGGGACAACACCACCATGCGCATTTTGCGGTTTTGGCCGGATAAGCTGGTTGTCGGGTCGCAGGCTTTGCATGATGAAGCGGCCGCTTACTACGGTTTTCCGCGGGAAAAGATTGCGATAACCGGCAACCCCCACTATGACGATTATCTAAGCGGGCCTAAAAAGACACGTGAGGAATTTTTCCGCGAAATTGGCTTTGATCCGAATAAGAAGCTGGTTTTTTACGCTCCGGCGGGCAGTTTGCTGATAAAAAATAATGACATGGATCAATGCGTGATAGAGGTTTTGGGGACGACCGGCTATCAAATTCTGGTGCGTTTTCCTTTGGGGGGCGATGTGCCGATGGTGAATTATAAAGAATTGCCGAACGTTAAATTTGATCGCCCGGGCGCGCGTTTCGGTGTTGGTAAGGAATTGGAGTTGCGCAAAGAGGACGAAGAGCGTTTAATTAACGAGTTATATCATAGCGATGTGATTGTGAGCGGCCCTACATCCATTCTTTTGGACGCCATGCTTTTGGATAAGCCGGCCATCGGGTCAGATATTTACTTTACGGAAAGACATAAGTTTGAAAAATGCTGGGGTTTTTTAAGTTTGCACATTAAGAATCTATTTGCGACTGAGGGGGTGCGGCATATCAAAATCAAAGAAGATTTTTTGAAAACTTTGGAATTATATTTAGGAAATCCCGCAATCGATCGGGAAAAACGTCTTATCGCCAAAAAGCGTTGGTTCAGTCATGCCGATGGTCGGGCGGCGGAAAGATTAGCACGGGAATTATTATGAGAACTATTATTGCCAACGCATCCAGCGGGTTTTTTGGGAGAAACTTCTTGAGGACGGCGGCGCCTCAAATTTTGGCCGCCCAAAATGCGAGGATGGTAGTACTGGTGCCGCAAGGCAAGCTGGAATTTTATAAAAAGGAGTTCGCGCAGATTCAAGGCGTTATTTTCGATGTTCTACCGGACACTCGCCGCACTTTTTGGGAATCGGTGTTTGAATTTGTGGATCACTCCAGCGTGCACACCAAAACCACTTGGCTTTTCCATTCGGCTGAATTCCACAAACGCGGCAGCAGCCGGCCTTGGCCTTTTAAGGTTGTTCGCCTCACAGCTCGCCGGGTGTTCTGGTTTTTGGGCGGGTTCCCGATTTTTATAAAATTTTTGCGGTGGTTGTATTATCGATTGCCCAGCAACGATTATGGTCCCTTGTTCTATAAATATCAGCCGGATGTGGCATTTTGCCCAACCATGGTTTATCATGACCAGTTGATTCTGAAAGAGGCCAAGAAGCGCGGCATAAAAACTTTGGGCATGGTCTTGAGTTGGGATAACCTTTACACCAAGACATTTCTGCGGGTTTTGCCGGACTGGCTTTTGACTCAAACAGAGATTGTAAAGCAACAAGCCATTGTTTCCGGTTGTCCGCCGGACAGAATAACCGTTATTGGTATTCCGCAATACGATCTTTATTTCAAACGAGAGAAGATTTTGCCCCGCGATGAATTCATTAAAAGTTTAGGCGGCGATCCAAATAAGAAACTGATTGTTTATGCCTTTTCCGGCAAGGCAGCCCTTGACATTGAATTTAAGATCTTAGAATTGTTACATAAGACTGTCGCTGAAAATAAATTAATTGAAGCGGTGCAGGTATTGGTGCGGCCATATCCGCGTTTTGACTTTCCACCCTCAAAATTGGAAGAAATAAAACAGAAGTACGGTTTTTTGGTTGCGGCTGCGACCGAGCACGTGGGCGGGAGTAATAATAATTGGGAATTTGGCAATGCCTCGGTATCGTTGTTGATTAACACGGTGGCGCATTCCGATATTATTATCGCTATCTACACCACCTTTTTTATCGAAGGCGCCATCTTTGACAAGCCCTTAATCGGCGTCGCGTTTGACGGCGAAAAAAATTACGATTATTGGAATTCATCCGTCCGATTTTTTGATTGGGAGCACCTTGAGCGCCTTAACAACACCGGAGGGGTGAGGCGGGTCTTTAGTTATGATGACTTCGTTTCGGCGATCAATGAATATCTCCGCAATCCCGGCCTGTTGCGCGCCGAAAGGCAAAAAATCGTGGCTGAACAATGTCAGTTTATTGATGGTAAATCAAGCGAGAGGTTGGCCCGGGCCTTAATTCGAGTGCTTGGGTGATGAAAAACAATTATTGCCCTTCAAAATAGGAGGTCTTCTTGACCCATTCCAATGTTGTGTCTTTGATTTCGAAATTTTTAAAATCGTCGAGTGGTTTGTTGTTGCGTTCGAATAAAGCATATGCCGAGTTTTCCCGAAGCGGTGTAATGTAGTTGCCGAGGAAGCGCTTGTAAAGAGCGACCGCCTGCTTGCGTCCGTCGACGTATATTTTGCAGCCCGGTTT
>CAYHSY010000020.1:0-261 GCA_964359435.1 uncultured Candidatus Saccharibacteria bacterium | reverse complement strand
CCGGTTTTAAGTGTGGCATTAACTTCAACAAATCGCCGTTCGGCAAGTTGACCAGTTGCCCGTTTTCCAGCCAATAATCCGGGCCGTCAACCAAAACGAAATCAAAGGGGCCGAGGTGGACGGGTAAGTTTTTGTAAATTGAAAAATAAACATATCGGGAGAAGCGCTCGTCTTTCCAGGCCTCGGCCGGAGAATGGATTAAGTTGATTTTTGGGAGGAGATTTTGCGGTATCAAGCGCCTGGCTATATTAACGCACTTTT
>CAYHSY010000019.1:0-16741 GCA_964359435.1 uncultured Candidatus Saccharibacteria bacterium | reverse complement strand
TTCGTATTCTTTTCGTATTTCGTAGCCCTTTTCTTTAATAGAATAAGCTCATATCTTAATATGGCGGCCAATTCAAAATCCAAACGTTCCGCGGCTTCTTTCATCTGTTTGATTTTATCCTTAATTATCTCTTCCAGAGTACCGCCTTTTTTAAGCTCGGAAGCGACGCCGCTAAGCTCCAACTTCAAAATCTTTTCCACTTCTTTTTCACGCTTCACTTCGAACGCATCTATAATGTCATTGATATTTTTTTGAATAGTTTTAGGCGTAATATTGTATTTTTTGTTATATGCAACCTGCAATTCGCGCCGCCGATCGGTTTCTCCGATAGCCCGCTCCAGGGACCCCGTCATTTGGTCGGCATAGAGCACCACCTGGCCATTGATGTTTCGGGCCGCCCGGCCGATGGTCTGTACGAGCGATGTTTCGCTCCGCAAAAAACCTTCCTTGTCGGCGTCCAAAATAGCGACGAGTGATACCTCCGGCAAATCCAATCCTTCGCGCAGTAAATTCACACCCACCAACACATCGTAAGTTCCACGTCTAAAATCACTCAAGATCTTAATACGGTCCAGCGTATCCACATCGCTATGCACATAATTGACTTTAATTTTTTGCTCTTGGAGATAAGCGGTCAAATCCTCCGCCATCTTTTTGGTTAAAGTGGTTACAAGCACCCGCTCCTTTTTTCCCGCGCGTTCCTTGATTCTTTCTATGACATCATCAATTTGGGAAGTGGCACCCGTGATTGGCTTAATAAGCACCTCCGGATCGACTAAACCCGTGGGACGAATTATCTGCTCCACGATTTGCTGCGAATTTTCCATTTCAAAATCACCGGGCGTAGCCGAAATATAAATCGTCTCCCCGACGCGCTTTTCAAATTCTGAAAACTTAAGCGGGCGATTATCCGCGGCGCTAGGGAGCCGGAAACCAAATTCTATCAAAGTTTTCTTACGGGACGCGTCCCCCGCGTACATGCCGGACAATTGCGGCACCGTCACGTGCGACTCATCTATCAACAGCAAAAAATCTTCCGGAAAATACGAAAGCAGGGTATCCGGCGCCTCACCGGCGGCGCGGCCGGAAAGATGGCGCGAATAATTCTCCACGCCATGGCAATAACCGATTTCTTTAATCATCGCCAAGTCATATCGCGTCCGCCGATCCAGGCGCTCGGCCTCTAGGAGTTTTCCGGCTTTTTCAAAATACTTTAAGCGTTCACGTAATTCCGCGCGAATGGCCTTGATGGCCCGGTTCCGCGCCTCAACCGGCGTCACAAAATGCTTGGCCGGAAAAATATAAATTTCCTTAACTTCTTTGCGGTGCGCGTAGCCCCTCACCGGATCCACCACAAAAATTTGTATGATTTTGCCGTCTTTCAAATCAAAGTTATAAATCATCTCTTGGTCCGCCGGCATAATCTCCCAATTATCGCCGCGCAACCGGAAAGTTCCGCGCTTCAAATCCGCCGTTGTCCGCGTAAAATGCATGGAAATCAATTTTTTCATCAGCTCGCCGCGCAAAACCGCATCTCCGATCTTAAAATGCACCATCTCCGCCTCATAGGCCTCCGGCGCGCCCAAACCGTAAATACAGGAAACAGAAGCGACGATGATCGCATCTTGACGAGTCAAGAGTGAGGCCGTCGCCGCGTGCCGCAAACGATCAATCTCATCGTTAATCATGGCCTCTTTGCCGATGTAGGTATCAGAGTTTGGAATATAGGCCTCCGGCTGATAATAATCATAATAGGAAACAAAATAATGCACCGCGTTTTCAGGAAAAAGCTCCCGAAATTCGTTGCAAAGTTGAGCCGCCAAGGTTTTATTGGGCGCAATGACTAGCGTGGGTCTATTAACTTCGGCAATCACATTTGCCACCGTAAACGTCTTGCCCGAGCCGGTGACGCCCATTAGCGTCTGCTTTCTTGCCCCCTTCTTCAAACCGGAAATAAGCCGCCGAATGGCCTGCGGCTGATCCCCTGCTGGTTTATATTTTGAAATTAATTTGAACATGCTCTCAAGAAACCCCGTTAGAAGTAGCCCGCCCCTAAGGCCCCGGAGGGGCGCGCAAGCGCGGGCGCGACTTCTAACGGGGTAAATACCGAAAATCCCCCGCTCCTCGCTACTATGGGGGTATACCAAACAACCTATTCTATTATTGAGATTATAACACTCCTTTCAGATTTTACAAGCCAATCTACGGATTTTCTCGAAGTTTGAAAAACAAAAAAATCCTAATTCAAGGTCGCGAGATATTTTTGAAAAGTGCTAGGCGCGGCGAGGAGATATGCCCATTGCGGCACTTCGACGAGACGTAACAACGCAATTTTTAAAAATAACCGCGACCCCTAATACAAATATCCCCACGTCTGGAGACGGTCGCTGTCCGTCGGCCACTTGGCGCCAATGTCCGTGCGGTAAAACATATTCTGGATCATAATGTTTTTCACGCGGTTATAGGCCTCGCGTTGGGCGTCTGCGACTGTTGTACCGGCGCCGGTCACAATCAACAAGCTCCCTGATTCGCCGGCGACCTCCCACGCGCCGGTTTTATCAAGCTTCACATCATCAATATGCACCCCGTCCAAATCACCGGATTTTTTAAAAAATATCGGCAAATCACGATAGAGGTCGATCATTTCCCTGGAATGATCCAGCAACGTCGGCACAAAAATCACAACTCCCATCTGGAAGCCCCGCTTGGTCTTTAACTCAAAAGTTTCCCCGGAAGCCAAACGATACAAAAATTCGCCCATCGGCATAGTGATGCCTTCCTGTTGAATTTGGATTGTCGGATACCCAAACCGGCAGGTAAATTCCAGGGGATATATGCCGCGTCCATTCACGATACAGTTTATATCCACATAACCGACATAGCCAGATTGCGCCAAAGCTTCTTTTGTTTTGAAAAGAGTGGCATTAAAAAGAGTATTTGGCTTGCTCCAAAACATCAGCGTGCCCATTTCCCCGGTCATGGGGCCGATGTCTCCGGGAAACACCCGCTTATGCTCAAAATTTATATTTATAGGGTAAACAAAGTCCTTACCGTTAAAAAACGCGCCCACCGCCACCTCCACTCCGGCCACAAATTTTTGCAATAAAAATGTCGGCGCCTTCTTTTGCCAAATATGCTTGTTTTGAACAAAGGTCTCAAGCATGTCGCGTCCATCTTCCTCTTGGCCGACGAAAGACAAACTTTTGAAAGCCGAGGGCACATTGCCGCTGGGCTTATAAACATAGCGATCAGGATTTTGTTTTATAAACTCGATCGCTTCGTCGTAGTTGGAAAATAAATGCGACGGCAAAACATTGACGCCGTATTTTTTGAGTTCTTGCTGGCCAAAATCCCGATCTTCTTCCAGTTTATCGGTATACACGCTGCCGCCCACGACCAACTTGCCGCCTTTACGCAATTTTTCAGCCATGCCGCCAAAGCTCACATGGTCAAAAACAATCACGTCCGCCCAATCTTTAAATTCTTCCCAAGCGGATACCTTTTCTATAAAACCGTCGTAAACATCGGCATCGGCCCGCGCCTTGAAAAACACCTTAACTTCATGGCCTTCTTTTTTAACGCTCCAAGCCAGGTCGCCCGAGAGCGCTTCGTTTCCGACGAACAAAAACTTCTTGGCCGCAAAATTTTCCATATCATTGATTATAACGAAGCGTGGATTTTTTGTTACATATAAATACCGGCCAACAGCCGGTATTTATCTTCAAACCAATTTTAATTTTCCTCGCACTTCTCGCGCTCGTCGATTAGGACACCAACCTGCCGCGCAAAGTCCTGCGGATCAATTTTACCCACCCGCAAACTGGCCTTCAACGCGTCGATATCACCGACAATCGCCGCGCAATCAGTCCGGAAACCGCCGCGCGCCTCAACACCCTCTTCGATATCTTCTTTCAAGTCCTCAATTTCTTCCACCGCCTCCTCAAACTCCTCGGACTCCTGTGTCCGTTTTAACTGTTCGGCCAAATCATCCAAATTGCCCCGAAACTTGGCGACCGGCGTTATCCAGTCCAATTTTTCGGTTACGTCTTTAATTTCCGGCACATCATCAAATTTATCAGCCAACCTGTCGAACAATGCCCTGTGTTCATCAATTTTTTCATCCCACTTGTCTAAAATCTCCTCCGCCTTCTGACGATTTTTATCATTGAGATTTTTGGTAAGCGATGTAAACCGTGCCTCCAGGAGCTCCTTCGCATCCAAATAATTACTTATTGCTTTAGTAATGGCCTCATTGTCATTTGGATCTTGGGCCTCCACTGCCTTCAATTCTTCGGCCTTCTCGTCGGCAATCTCCAATTCGATTTCGGCTTTCTTTTCGTGGCTGAAAGCAAAAAATTTCCTGATACCGCGCCGCAATTCTTTAAACCAATAGAATGAGCTCCCGGGAAGCGCGCCCACATCCGGCCTCACTGCTTCGCTAACCTGCGCGATAGAAATTGAGATCGGCAATTCTTCCTCGATCGATATTGACACATCTTCCTGCGCCAACGCCGCAGAGCATACGGAAACCAGCAAACCGCCGAACAACAGAAAAGATATTAAGTATTTATTCATCTCTTTATTATATACAAGCTTTTATAAATTCTACAAACAGCGGATGTGGATTAAATGGCCGCGACTGGAATTCCGGATGAAACTGCGTACCCAGGAAAAACGGGTGTTTGGAACGGGGCAATTCCGAGATTTCCATCAATCTCCGGTCCGGAGAAATACCGGAGAATACCAATCCGGCTTTTTCTAATCGTTCAATGTAATCCGGATTCACCTCATACCGATGCCGGTGCCGCTCGGAGATTTGTTCTTGTTTATAGGCATCATAAGCCACGGTGTCTTTTCTGATAATCGCCGGATACGCGCCCAACCGCATAGTCGCGCCATAATTTTTTATAGCCAGATTTTTCTTCTGCTCCGGCAAAATATCAATCACTGGATACGCCGTCTTTTCATTCACCTCCGTAGTATTCGCGTCTTTCAACTTGGCAATGTTCCTCGCGAATTCTATAGTCATTAACTGCATGCCATAGCAAAGTCCGAAATACGGAATTTTATTTTCCCGGGCGTAACGAATGGCCTCAATTTTCCCTTCCACGCCCCGTGAGCCAAAACCGCCCGGCACCAAAATCCCGTCAAACTCATCCAGCATCTTCAAATTTTTTTTCCAATCCCCGGAAATCGTGGAATCAAACTCTTCGGCGTTGATCCATTCTATGACCGGTTTCCGATGCATGCTGTAAATAGCGTGCTTCAAGGCCTCAATAACGGAAATATATGAATCAGCCAGCACAAAATTACCCGTCTTAAAATATTTACCGACCACGCCGATCTTCAATGGTTCGGACGCGGTCTGGATGGTTTTAACGAGCGCGGACCACTCCGCCAAGTCGCGCTTGCGCGGCCGGACTTTTAATTTTTCGAAAACCAGATCGCTCAAATTATCTTTTTCAAAATTAACCGGAATCTCGTAAATGCTTTCTATATCCGGCGCGGAAATAACATCCGTGACGCGCATATTGCAATTGAAAGCAATTTTTTCTTTCCGCTTATCATCCAACGGGACGTGCGCCCTGGCCATAATGATGTCCGGCTGAAGTCCGGCGGAATGAAGAGAGCGCACGGCGTACTGGGTCGGCTTGGTTTTCAATTCGTTATCCCGGCCCAAAACCGGCAAGTAACTCACCAAAACCAGCAACACGTCGCCGAAATGCATCTGCTTCATCATTCTAACCGCCTCTAAGAATAAAATGTTCTGATACTCGCCCACCGTCCCGCCGATCTCAGTAATCACAAAATCAGCTTTATGGTTTTTACCGGCCCGTTGAATTTTGTCTATCACCTCCAAAGGGATGTGCGGCACCACCTCCACGCACTTGCCGCCATATTCCAAGTTACGTTCGCGTTCAATGACGGTCTTATAAACACTGCCGGTAGTCATGTAATTGCCCCTGTCCAAATCACGGTTCAAAAACCGTTCATAGTTGCCCATGTCCTGGTCGCACTCCATGCCGTCTTTCAAAACAAAGACCTCGCCGTGTTCCGTGGGATTCATGGTACCGGCATCCACATTTACATACGGATCAATTTTAACCGAAGTAACCTCAAAACCGCGCGATTGCAGGATCGCTCCGATTGAGGAACTCGCCACACCCTTGCCGACTCCGCTCATCACGCCGCCCACCACGAAAATATATTTAGTGTTTCTTTTCATCTATTTCATTTTACGTCAACAGCTCCAAGCCACGCAACGCCAAAAAAGTTGAGAACTTGCAAGCCCAATCTCTGGTATAGATTATTGCTTCACATTCGGCCCAATGGACATCGTGCATGCTCATGCCGCCTCGCCGCGCAATATTTACGGCCATAATCAATCAAACGATAAGTAAAATCAAACCATTCCTTGCGCGGAATAATTTTCATCAAATCTTTTTCTATCTTTATGGGATTGGTTTCGCTCGTTAAGCCGAGCAATTTGGACAATCGCTTCACATGAGTATCCACGGCAATCCCCTCAACTACCCCATAAGCATTGCCCAAAACCACATTCGCGGTCTTGCGCGCCACCCCGGGAATCTCAAGCATTGCCGGCATGGTCCGCGGCAATTTACCGCCCCATTTTTCTTTTATCATCTTCGCCGCCGCCAAAATATTTTTGGTCTTGTTGCGATAAAATCCCGTGGAATGAATGTCGCGCTCAAATTCCCGAAAATTGGCACCAATGTAATCATCCAACGTCCGATATTTTTTGAAAAGTTTTTCCGTCACCTCATTTACTTTTTTATCCGTGCACTGCGCGCTAAGCTCTACCGCCACCAGCAGTTCCCAATTATTGCCATATTTCAAGGCAATTTTCGCCGCGGGAAAAAGCCGCTTCAATTCGGCGATAATTTTAGCCGCCAATTTTTTCTTCTCCGCCAAATCTTTATCGGAAATCATTATTATCCTTGATCTTACTAAAAATTTTCTCCATAATACAGTTAGCTCTCGCGAAAGGAGATCCTCCAATGAGTCCGACGGGATTTATTCTCCACGGATTGTGCGTGTTTACGGGGTGGCTTTGGATAGGGTGGATAATCGGCAAAGAAAAAAGACCGACTTCATGGACGGTGATTATCCACATTATCATGATCGCCGGGATGTTTGTCGTTCACTATCTGGTCTTTACGGAAACGAACCGCACTCCAATCTGGGGTAGCCGTATTTTCACAATTCTGAGTTATTTCATCGGTTTTTACTGGTGCAGAAATCAATGCGCCGCAAACCTCCCCACACCTCCACGGCCCTAAAACCGTGGATTTTTATTGATTTTTAGGCCTATTTTGACCCCACTATTGACTTTATGCCTATATTATGATATAATATGAATGTTCTTTGTTAGTGTTTTAGAACCCCCAGAAAACGGAGGTAGCCATGGCATACATCCTGTTCGTGGTTGGAATCCTCATGGCCTTTATGTGCGGGCTTTACGCCCGCCGTCTCCCCGGCAACGGGAAGGCCAAGCACGAGCATGAGCTCGTGTTGACTGCCCCACTCGTTGCGGACGAGCAATTCGTTCGCAACACCGGTGGAGCTTTCCTGGAGGGGTTCCACCGCCACTCGGTGGTGCGGCTGTTGTTTGGCCATGTCAGCCACCGGCGGCACTACCTCAAGGTCAGCCCGGCGATGTACGCCGTGCTCCGCCACTACCACCCAGAAGGTGGTAGGATCAACGCCCTCCAGCTCGTGGGGGAATTGGAGCGGTGGCACCGCACCATCCCCCACGGGAAGCGCTACGCGATGTAGCGTCTTCCATCGCGTGCCCTCCGATAGCCAAACGGCGTCGGAGGGCATTGGCAATCCGTGTTTCAACACTTTTCGTATGTGAAGAGGAGGAGCCATGGAAAACATCCCGCTCGAATTGGTAGAATCGATCTTGGTCTGGTTGTTCCTCGCGGCCGGGGGCCTCCTGCTCCCGATCGTGCTCACGCGTCTCAAAAAGATGCGCAACGTGGTGGAACGCGAGGCCGCCGGTATCGCGAGGGCGGCGAAGGAGCCGCCCCAGACGGACAGATCCTTTTTCTGCCTGTCCAGAGGGACTATCCTGGCTTGGTGCCGGGACGACGTAATACAACTTTCCCGCGCCGACGCCACCATGTGGTGCCGGGTCGGTAGCGACCTCCTGCAAATCCTGCGAGAAGAGCTACCGGATGGCGGGACGGTTGACCGGCAAGTACTCGAGCACCAACTCAATCGTCTCCGCCACGCGCGCGAAATGAAGGAGAGTCAGGAGCGCATGCTACTGGCCCTGGTGCCAATAGACGAAAACTTCGAGGCTTTCCGCTTGGCGCGGAAAGCCGCGGCGGCTGCCGCGAAATTAGCGGCGGCCAAGGCGCGGGCCCAAGAATCGGCCATCGCCTCCTAAACATCCAAACGCCTCCGGCGCGCAAGCGCTCGGGGGCGTTCAACTTTTATTTATTCTCCTCCGCCAAATGGGCCATAGCGTAATTGATGCTCCCGCCCACTTTCTTACCCGGATTAAAAATGTTCAATGGGTCAAAGATTTTCTTAACTTCCTCAAATAATTTATAAATTTCCTCCCCATACATCTCGCGCAAATACGGCGTCCGGACCAATCCATCATTATGCTCGCCCGTCGTCGAACCGCCGTACTTAAAAACCAATTTATAAACCTTTTCCGAAAGAGCCGGGATAATCGCGCGATTTATTTCTTTAGTCATGTCCATTAAAGGTATGATGTGAAAATTGCCGTCCCCCACATGCCCCGCGACCGTATAAAGTAAATCGTATTCGTCCAAAATTTTACGAAGTTCCGGCAGAAATTGCGGCAATTTTTGGACCGCGACCACCATATCGTCAATAAACGGCGCGGTACGCTTGTCTTTCAGGTGATAGCGCAACAAATTAAAACTCTCACGCCGGATCGTCCAATACTTGCGGGATTCTTCTTCTGTACGGGCAAAACGCGTCTTGACGCCGTATCTTCTGACCATTGTTTCAGCCGTTTTGGCCCGTTCGTCAATATCACGCTCATCATCGGAGGTAAATTCCGCCAGTAAAACCAACTTGGGCAAACCGCCGGTTAAAACCGCCCAAAACTCCGGTAAAAATTGCCAACCTAAGGTGAAAGCGTTACGCGGCTTAATTAAGCCGATCAGTTCGCGGATATATCTGATGGCAAATTTCAACGTATTGTCATCAAAAGCCTCAAAACTCTCCGGCTTATTGGACAACACGTCGCGCACAATAGCCGGCAATGGCGTCAGATCCCTTAAAAAAATAGCTAATAGTTTGGAGTGTTTTTTCGGCTTGACCAAATTCAAACCGATCTCCGTAATAATCCCCAGCGTCCCCTGCGATCCGGTGAATAATTTAGTAAGGTCAAAGGTTCTCCTGTCCCATACGTCCCACAAAGCATAGCCGGCAGAATTTTTAGACACATTTGGCCGCGCCGCCCGCACCTTATCATAATTTTCCTCCAACAATTTATACACGCGCCTATAAATCTCGCCTTCAAAATCTTGAAGCGCCATTTTATTTTCCAAACCGGACCGATCCAAAGCAGTCAGCTCATAAATATGCCCATCGCTTAAAACCGCTTTAATTTTTTTCACGTAACGGTCGGTCTTGCCGTATGCCAGAGTTTTCTCCCCGCCGGCATTGTTCCCGACCATGCCGCCCAACGCGCAGATTTCCCGTGAAGCCGGGTACGACGGCAAAATATAGCCCCGCTTCAACGTCTCTCGTTCAAAATCGCGGTAATAAATCCCCGGTTCCGCCACGGCATAACCATCGCCCACCTCCGCCAAACGGTTCATGTGTTTGGTAAAATCCAAAACCACCGATTCCCCCAAAGGTCCACCGGTCATATCCGTACCAGCCGAACGCGCGACAAGGGATATGCCCTTATTTTCGGAAGCATATTTCGCCAAAGACGCAACATCTTGCGCGTCCTGCGGAAAAACAATGGCACGGGGAAGAACGGCAAACAAACCCGCGTCGCGGCTGTAAACCCGCAGCGTTTCCGCATCATCCATAACCTCCCCCCTCACAATTTTTTGAAGATCCGTCTTAAGCGTCATTTTTAATAATTATAAATTAAAAATCATCGCATTGCGACACCGAAATTTTTAATTTTGAGTTTTTAATTTTTAATTGAATCTATACACTCTAAATGCCCCCTCGCCCCTCTTATTCAAAATGGACACAAACTTTTTGTCGGCCACAAACGCATTAAAATCCGGCATCGGCACCGTGGCGCCGGAAACCACCAGATAATATTCCCGAAAACCCAGCTTATCAAAATAATCTTCCCCAAATTGTCGACGCAATTCGACGAATTCCGAATACGGCTTCAAGGGCCAGCCATGATAAATCTGCAGCCGATCCAAATTCCAAAGCTTGGCCGCCACATCAAATTTACCTTCATAAACTATCAAAGCCGGGTACGGCTCATCGCCTCGCGCCCGAGCGCGTTCTATGGCATCGTCGCGTAATTCTTCCAAAAACTTATATTTCACGTCAAACGCCAAGGCCGGATATTTATTTTTAAATTCGCGGTTAAAAAATTCGCCCAATTCGTTGTATCCCCAATTATAATTTTCATAACGCACATTGGAAAAACTCCACGGCACCGTGCCAACCGGATACCACATAATCTGGCTATTAACCGTATAAAAAATTTCGAACAAAAAAATCGGGATAGCCGCCACCCGCCATGCCTTAACTCGTTCTCCGGCCACCCCCACCCAAAGCGCGAGCCAAGGGAAAAGCATAGTCAAAAATCGGTAAGACGGCCCGATCTTCAAAATTAAAAACAAAGTTGACGCGGTGGCCAGAAACAAAAACACGTACCGCCGCCAGACGCGCAATCCTTTAACCAAAAGATAAATCCAAGACGCCGCGAGAGCGGCTAAAAATAACCATGAATTAGTCATCAGCATATTTTGAGGCAAGACCCGCAACCGGTCGGTGAAAGTTCCAATCTCTTTGCCGGGCGCGATGCTCCAAGCCGGCGGATAATTTCCTAAAATATGTGAAATTTGAAAATCAAAATGTCCGAAGACCCTATAAAGCATAGCGTTATATATAATGGAAGGAGTAAAAAACAAAAGCGCTAATGCCGCGCCCAAATAGAGCTCCCGCCGCGCGAAATATGACGGGCGCTTGACGGCCAGATACGGCAAACCTATAAACAAGGCCAAAGCCGCCGTATATTTAGCCGACAATCCCAGACCCAAAATTGCGCCGGCCCAAATTAAAAACTTGGGGCTTTCTTCGGCGCGGATAACCAAATAAAGCGTCCAGAGTATAAAAAATATCACTGCCGATTCTTGAAGGCCCGCCCGTGATACATAAACGTGGTTAACGCTTAAAGCCATGAAAGCGGCGGCTATTAAACCGGCCCGAACCGAAAACAATCGCCTGCCAATAAGATAAATCAAATATACGGATAATACGCCCAGTAAAGCCGATGGTAACCGCGCGGCCGGCATATTTTCACCGAACACCGTCATCGCCAACCATTCAAAGCTAAAAGTTAGAAGAGGGTGATCATGGAAAGACAAGCGCGCCCACCAAGGCAAAACCGAACTTAACCCCGTATTCTCCGCCGAGAGAGCGGGATCCAGCCATTCCCAAGGCGTGGGCTGGACCGCCGCCGCGTCAAAGTCAATCAACCCCACCGAACGAAAAGCGTTGGTCCCCTCATCGCTTATAGGGTCTCCCCAACTCAAACCGATGATGCGAAGTAAAAAAGCGGCCGCGAGTATAATCACGACGAACCGCCTTTCGTTTTTAAAAACCTCGAACTCCATATGGCCTTATCATAAGAATATATCGGCTGTTTGACAAATTAAGCCGGTTGCGAGTTATAATATATATCAAAGGTCATTTAATCATTTATATTAATTATGCTAAAGAAAACTATTGTTGCCGTAGCATCGCTCGCGCTCCTTGTGCCTACACTTCCGGCCTTCGCGCAAAATGGCGCCTCCGCCGATAATTTGGCGCAAACCCGCGAGGCCTTGCGCGCCGCGCAAGAAAAAGTTGAAGCGCTCCGCAAACAAGCCGTGGAAGCCGCCAAAAACGCGCGGCAAGAGGTGAAGACCGATATCAAAGATATTCGGGTAAACCTGCAGGAAACCGTCAAAGAAAAAAAGGAAGAGTTACGCAATGTAAGCATTGAACGTAAAGAAGTCCTGAAGGCCGAACTGACTGTCAAAAGGGAGGAAGCGAAAAAACGAATCGATGAAGAAAAAACTAAACTTAAAGAACGTCTGATTAAAATCAAAGATGAACGCAAAAAAGCCGTCGTCGAACGCGTTGCCAATCAAATTAATGAGCTCAACAAACGCTTAACCAATCATTTCATGGATGTCTTGAGCCAAATCCGTGAAGTGCTGGGTCGCATCGGAGAGCGCTTGACCAAAATTGAGGCACGCGGTGTAAACGTGGCTGAAGTTAAAACCGCGATTGACGCCGCTAACCGCGCCATCGTGGCCGCTGAAGAGGCCGTGAAGGCACAGGCCGCGAAGAGTTATCCGATTAATGTTACGACTGACGCCAACTTGAGAGCCGATGTCGCCTCCGCCCGCGAGGCCTTCAACAAAGACATCCGAGTTGTCCGCGATCTGGTCCAAGCCGCCCGTGAAGCCGTGAGGAAAGCCGCGGTCGCCCTGGCCCAAGTCGTTAAAGCCAATAAAGACAAAGTCGAACCGGCCGCGCCCGCTCCGGCACAGCCGTAAAAAAATATACCGCTATGAAAAAAATACTAATTCTTATCGTAGTCGTCGCTGTTGCTTTAGTGCTTTACTTCTGGAAATCGGCGCCGCAAGATGTTTCCGCTCCGCAGGCCGACCTGGCTCCCGAAGATCAGGCCATCGCGCAAGAGCTGCAAGACGTAACTACGGCTGATCTGGAGGCCGAGTTCAAAGAAATTGACGCGGCTCTGAACGAACTTTAAGCACACACCAAAATACCCCTTCTGGCAAGGGGTATTTTGTTTATAAAGCATAGTATGTTATGATATCAGTGGTTGTTTTTTGACAATTCCATACAACTTGGAGGAAATCCCTAATGGTGGAAGATTCCGGTAAATCAAATCGGCACGTGGCAGTCGGCGTTCTGATACTCACCAATACAGCAAAGCACGGCCGGGCAGCCCTGCTCATCAAAAGGCCGCCGCACATCGTGGAGGAGAAAGGCCACGCCAGAGTCATCTTCCGGCAAATAAGCTTCGGCCGCGTCTTCCAAGTCACTTCCCATGCGCGGCTTGACGATGGCGCTTACGGCCCATTGCGAGATGATCTGAAATCATTCCTGCCGGCCATTATGAAGATGGAATTGGGAGAGCTAACCGTCGGATCTTTGGGTCCAGATTTTCTGCAAAAACTACAACTGCTCCACAAAGTAGACAATCATAGCCATCTAATCGAAACCTACGGCCTTATCCTGACCCGGCAGGAATCGGAAGAATTTCTAAAACACCTGCGCGTCACGCCGGCTACGGCCAAGAAGTGTTTTGTGCAGGCCAAGCAATTGGAACACATAGAGATACACGAAGTTTCGTCTTTCGAAAAAGAAATCTACCGTTCACGCTCCGAATTTTCGGAGACAGATGGTGAACCTAAACATATCCGGATATTTCCGGACGAATATGCCGCTCTGTGCAAACTTCTCCTGGAAATTGTCCCGCAGCTCTAAAAGCAATCGAGCTCTCTAATGACCCCATCGGAGAGCTTTTTTATACTCGTACTACCTCACATTTAATGCCCCTTGTCAATACATGCGTGATATGCTATAATATATATGTCGGTAGCCAGATGACTAGTCTGAAGCCCGCGCTCATGCGCGGGCTTCAGACAGGAAAGTCCGGACACTCGACCTTGTGCACAGCACTGTGCGCGAGGTAAGGGTAGCAGGTAACCCCTGTCATCCGCTAGGAAGAGGTGCGAACAGTGATGCCCGATCCGAAAGGATTCGGGGAGCCCAATCTCAAGCTAGTCGGCTTAGCTCAACCATGGAGATAAAAAAGTTGAGGTGAAACAGCTAAATCCTTACCTGAGTGCAAGACCGTACTCCACTGCTCCGCAGTGGTGGGAGTCGCTAGAGGTTGGCGGTGACGCCAATCCCAGAGAAATAGTCGTCGCTCCGATGAAAATCGGAGTTACAGAATCCGGCTTATTAGCTACTGACAATAAAATCGCCCGCAAGGGCGATTTTATTTATGTTCATCCAAGACCTTATTTACCATCTTGTCCGCCTCCACGTTTTTCTCACGCGGAACGTGGACAAAACTGACTTTCTTAAAATTAACAATCTCATTGTGAGCATCAGTAAACAACACTTTAAGATGCGGCTGCTTCACTTTATAAATCCTGGTAAGCTGTCTCTCTATAAGCTCAGAATCCATTCTCACCTCCAGCTCCACAGCAGCCGATTTTTCTTTACCTAATATGGAAAAAACTTTCTTTAACGCCTCAATGACCCCTCTGTATTCCGCTTCATTATTGGTCCCGCGGCCCAGATATTCGCCATACGGCTTACCATTTATCACATAACCGCAAGCCGCCGGCCCCGGATTCCCACGCGATCCCCCGTCGGTATAATTTATTATCTTATTATTTTCCATGGTTTTGGCTCACCGACATCCAGAGAAAAAGCCGCCGCGGCCTTGTGTCCCCCGCCTCCATACTTCGTGGCCAACTGCGCCACATCCACCGTCCCGTCCGAACGCATGGACACCACTACCCTGCCATCGCGTTCGCTCCAAATTAACGCCATCGGCGGCTGTTTTTTGGCCAAAGCGTGACCAAGCTCAGAAACCGCAATCGGTGAATTCACGGCATAGATTTTCCGACCTTCAAATTCCACCAATTCGGCGCTATTGCGAACCAAGGAATCCACAACACCAGCTTCAAACGCCAGGATTGCCTTGCCTTTTTCGATAAAATTATTTCTGGAGTCGGCTTTTTCAAGCCGCGTCATCACTCGTTTCCATTCCTTGAAATCCCAAGGCACAGTATGTAAATACATAAATAATTCGCGGCTATAAGGCACTTTGAAACTCCACAAGTCATTGTCTTGGATATAGAGCAGAAGTCTCGGCACGGCTTGACCCGGATGAAAATATTCCCAAGCCAATACACTCCCGGATTTTTCCATTTCATAAGACGACTCGTGAGCCAAAGCGATGGATTCCTTGGCCGTCACATGATGGTCGATCGCCATCACTTTTTTATTTTCAGCGACAATTTGCCGCATAACTTCCGGCTTATAAACAAAATCGATAAAATAAATTTCTTTATTTTTCAGATCGGGCGGAGGCGGGTTACGATGCTGGACGCCGAGGTATTCGGCTTTATTGCCGAACTTAAGCCAAGCCGCGAACGCTCCGCCAAAACCGTCTTTGCACTCGCCGTGATAGATAACGACTATATTTTTGGTAATCATAATTCGAGTATAACCAAGAAAAATTAAAAAGCGAATAGTGGTTGGCTATTCGCTCAAGGATTCTTCTTGAGGAATATCATTATTGATCCGGGCGATATAGACCGTCTTGCCTCCGCCTCCCCGCAATTCAATCGAAATATGAGTCGCCCGGCCGGCCTCGATGTCTTCAAGAGTCAAGAAAAAACGGGAATCGGGATGAATCATATAACCGACCAAGATGACGCGCTTGACTCGGCCGGAAACCATGACTAGGGCATCAATCGCGTGGTTAGCCCATATGCAGTAATGGCTTACATGATACCAGCCCACGGGCAAGCGGTACGCCGGAATCGGTTCGCCGATAGCGATCCGCCGCGCCTCGTCTTCAGTCCACCAAATTCCCCCGATCGTAAGGAGCGTTGAAAAACTCAATATGGTCGAAGCCCAAAAAAATCCTTCAAAGTAAACGACAGCGACCATCAACTGCAGAACGGCCGAGGCAGTCGCGATCAAAATGCAATGCCGCATGGCCGATTTCCTTAAAAACAGTCCGGATCGTTCTATCTTAAATGAATCACATATCTCCATCCAACGCAACAAGTCCGGGTAACTTTTTCCCGGCTAAAAATTCCAGCATAGCCCCACCGCCGGTAGAAAGAAACGAAAACTTCTTTTCCAAACCCAGTTCGGCAATCAATTCCACCGTCTCGCCTCCGCCCACGACGGAAAAAGCTCCGCTCCTGGCAATGGCGGCGGCAACCGTGGCGGACCCGGCCCGATAACGCGGGTCTTCAAACTGTCCCATCGGCCCGTTCCAGATAACCGTCTTACTCTCCGTTATATATTTGGCGAACCTGCGCGCCGACGAAGGACCGATATCCAAAATCTTACGATCTCCGGCAAGCCAATCATGCGGCACCACCACTTTTGCCGATCTGGCCAATTCGTTCACGGCCGAAACATTCCCCGGATCATAAATGGAATTTTGAATATCCACGCCCTTAGCTTTCAAAACGGTATTACCCGGCCCGCCGCCCAATAAAAAATAATCGGTTTTATCCCAAAAATGCCTGATCACGCCTAATTTATCGGCAATCTTAGCCCCGCCGATCACGATAACCAACGGCCGTGCCGGCTTACGCATAACCCTGGACAACGCTTCCACCTCCTCCTGTAACCGCAAACCGGCATACGCCGGCAAAAAACGCGTAATGGCCGCGACCGACGCGTTAGCCCGGTGCGACACCGCGAAAGCATCGTTCACGTAAAGCGTTCCGAGCCGCGCCAGATTATCCGC
>CAYHSY010000018.1:0-17571 GCA_964359435.1 uncultured Candidatus Saccharibacteria bacterium | reverse complement strand
ACTCCGAGGCACAAACCCCAGGTCCTGATACAGACGGACGGCGTCCTTCAACATACCGTCGTAGTACACGGGCCCCAAACCCTGGCCCTCCAGATACATCCCGACTTCCAATCCCCGGAGACCGATGGAAAAAGCCGGGATAACAAGGGTACCCTTGCGATCAAGGATATGCCCTGCAAAGGCGGCCAAACGCTCCAGCTCTTTGGCGCGAGGCGGAATGGTCCGACCAAGGTAAGTGGACTCCAGCACGGCCGCCGAGAACTTTTTAAACTCCTCCGGCACCGGATCGGCCGGAGGCATCGCTCCCAACTGACGGAAAGAAATGTCGCCGGAAGTGAGGACCGGATCCGCCCCGTTTTGGGGAATGAGGATCCAATAGAGCGCCCCCGGAATATGCCCGGCGCTCAAAGCCATGACCCGACATGTCCCCAAATCCAGTACCTCGCCGGGACGGACCACGCGGACATGTTGCTTCGCGGCCTTGATATCCTCGTAGTCAAAAGGACGGGGATGCTTGACGTGATCGGCCATATAAATGGACTGCCGCCACAGCAAACGTTCTGCCGTTTGGAGCGCAACTTCGCTCATGTAGAACCAGAAATCCGTGATGCCCCGCTCCAGATACGTCTTCGCAAGCCGGGGCAAACCACCCACATGGTCCAAGTGACCATGCGTCAACAAATGATGACGCATGAACGAGTGTACCGGCGCCGGAAACGAAAAGTCCGGGGAATCATCGGGATTCGCCATGACCTCCCGCGGCCGGAGTCCGAAGTCCACGCCGATCCATGTGGCGCCGTCGTCAAACGAGATGCCGTGATGAGCAAGACCGATTTCGGCCCCGCCGCTCCCGAACTTCAATCTGACTCGCGACATAACCAGCTCCTTTCCGGCCGAAGCCGTATGACATCTGATAAAAATCCATGATTAACAAAGAACGTTTTATATTATATCATGTACTGTCTACAAAATCAATGGTAGAGGGCAAATAAAATAGGCCCAGGACGCCATGGTCCAGGGCCTAATCTTTGACCGATTCAAGTCGCAAGCACGCCAGCTTGCAACGAAGCAACCTGAGAGCTTCCGTTTTCATTTGCCGAATGCGCTCGCCGCTTACCCCATAAATCCTACCGATAGCCCTCAAACTCAACGGCTTATCGCGATATTCGCCCAAGCCATAATGCATCCGCGCAATTCCCTGTTCAGTCGGCGGCAGAGCGCTAACCGCCATTTCCACGACATCTGCCATCTCCGAATCCTTAAGCATATCCGCGGGCGGCAGAGAATGTTTATCCGACAAGCTCTCTAGAAACGGCGTCTTATCTCCCGGCAAGGCATCACCGGGCACAAAGGAACCGGAGACAACCTTAACCAGAAGCGGCTGGAGCTCAAGCGCGCGTTTCAGGGAGATCCCCGCCCTTTCGGCAATTTCACCGATGGATGGAATCGCGCCGCTTTGCGCCGTGAACGCACGCTGGGACCGTTCGTATTGGTATTGTCTGGCCCTAATGGAGTCGGAACAATTGATAAGGGCCAATTCTTGGATGCTGCTCTTGATGAACCTCTTAATCGTGGGAGTGACATAAGTGGAAAACTTGCACCCCCTTGCCGGATCAAAACGTTTGAACGCCTCCATGAGCCCGATGTTGCCCCAACCGATCAGGTCCATCAACTTGGCGTGCTTGTATGAGTGCCTTATCTTGAAGGCGATATTCACGACCAGCGGCAGATGGTTAGCGATAAATTCATCTCTGGCCGACACATCACCCTCCCGCCATCTCAAAAACAACGTCTTCTGTTCTTCAAAAGACAGCATTCGAGTCGGCGTGATGCTCGCCAAGTACATACGCAATGTAGCCCGTTCCTCGTTTGGAACGATACGCCTAGGCATTTTCATGATTCTATCCTCTCAATGAGCGCGAACGGAGGCCCATAACGACACACATCAACTAAACAAGAAAATCCGCCGATGCGTCACAAATATGTGATATATTTAAAGAATATCCAAAGGTCGGCGAATCATCCCGATACCAAATACAAAGAACCTATGAAAAAAAATCTTTTAATCTTAGTCCTGGCTGCCGCGGTCCTGGTGGGAGCAATATATCTCATAAAACTTTCCCAACCTAAAGTAGCGGTCGCGACGCTTAATTCCCAAAATAACTCAGGCCAAGCCGGCACGGCAACCATTGTAAACACGCCTGACGGCAAATCACTCATAACCATTACCCTCTTTGGCGTCACAGCCGGTCTGGCGCAGCCGGCGCATATCCATTCCGGCACCTGTAATAACTTGGGGGATGTAAAATATCAACTGGCCCACGTCTTCAACGGCAATTCCCAAACCGCGCTCCAGATTAGCGTAGGAGCGCTGGTCAGAGAAATGCCGCTGGCCGTTAACGTCCATAAATCCGATAGCCAGGCCAACGTTTATACTTCCTGCGGCAACTTACAAATCCCATAGAGTAACCGTCAAACCAAAAACAGCCCGCAACGGGGCTGTTTTTGGTTCAAACATGGGGCGCGATTTTCATAATATCCGATTGATCTTCAATCTCCTTGATGATAATTTCTACGCCACGCTTTTTTAACTGTTCCATGATACGGCCCCTTTCCGCGGCGCCAATCGCCTCCGGCGCGTACACACCCTTCAAACTCAAAGCCGGTATATTTTCGGCGAAGATGGCGGCACAAAGACCGGCGGCATAAGAAACATAATTGGCGCCCGGATACAGTTCGTTGATTTTGCATTGATCCGGAAAAAGTATATCGGCCCGCAAAGTAATTTTCTTGCCGGCCGGACTGGCGCCGCGCACATCAACCGCGGCCCAAAAATGAGCATTATGCACTTTTTTGCGCTCCACTAATTCCCGCATCTCTTGGAGCGATGGCACGTTGGGCCAGACCTTGAGCATAAAATCATAAGGCGAGATGCTGGCGCCGCCGACCTTAATCGGCTTTTTGCTGGTTAGGCCCAGCAGGAAAAAAGACCTGGCAAAATCAATTTCGCTACCGCCGGCTTTAATATCCACGCGTTTGGCTTTGATGTACCGCGGAATAGTGCCCACGTCTTCTTGCGCCACCATGTAGCATTTCTGATCCACAAACGGCTCCGGAAAATCAAAAATTTCTTCTTCGGCAAAATTATCCGTCTTAACAAAAGCCCGGCCATCCCAAATAAATGGCGGGGAAGCAAATTCATCGAAAGCAACTTCTTTAGACCAGGCCGTTAGAGGCACGTCCGCGCTGACATCTTCCAGAAGCCGGATCTTTATATAATCGATCTCCTTAAATCTGGCGGCCAACTCCCCCACTAAAAGATTGCTGACGCCGGGGGTGGCCGACGCGTTAATCAACCCGACTAATCCTCTTTCCTTGAATCGCTCATCGTAATCAAATTGCTCGACCACGGCCTCTTCCCAATATGAAGCGAAATCCTGATAGTTCACGCCCACCTCAAGCGCGATACCCAAAAGCAAGGTATTAAACTCCGGCGCGGCGGCGTTAATCAAAACACTCGTACCCTGCGCGGCGGCAACAACCTGGTCTCTTTTTGTCGCATCCAAAAGTCGAAACTCAACCTTGGGGTGCGGCATTAAAAATTTTTTAGCGCTTTTGTCACTGATGTCCCCCAAAATCACCTTTTTAACCTTTTTTGATTCCGCCAAAGCGCAAGCCGCTACGGAACCAGTGGCGCCAGCGCCGATAACTAGGATATTCATATTATTTTATATTTCTTAACCTACCCTTTTAAGGCGGCTCCTGTGCTTAAAAAACTCAACTTGCCGCAAACGCACTTTCGCCTCTTTTAAAGTTTTATAAGTCCCAAATTTACGCCCGGTAGTCTCCGAAAGCACGACGTATCGGCTCTTAATTTTTTTGATCATTTTATTTCCGCGACAAAGCCAGGTTCAACCAGACATAAAACAGGATAGCTTGCAGCCAAAACATGACAACATTGATGCCGTGCGTACCCGGGCCGGTCCACCCGGCGGCCAGATAGAAATTGGCATTCATCACCAACCCGCCTAAAAGCGCCAAAATAGACACACCCAAAGCCGCGCGCTTCAACCCGTCCCGAGCGGCAAAGGCATATACAAAAGCCCCGACCAACAGACCGAGCCCAATGGCAAACTCACCCCAAGCCACCAAATAGCCGAACAAAGCCGAATTTTGCGCCGCGAAACCGGTCAAAAAACTTTTATACCAGCCAAAGGGGTTCTGGCCGGCAAAATAGCCCAGTGTCTTGCCCATGTCGCCGACGAAGGCCGGGTTAATAATTTTTTCCCAACCGGCCGAAAGCCATTCGTAACTAAGAACAACCTGCGCACCAACCGCAGCCATGAGATAGGCGGCTTCCGCGCTTAAATAATTTTTGTGATCCCGCAGACCCAAGCGCTGGTAAAGCAGACAAAAACCGGAGGCCGCCTCAAAGAAAGAAAAGGCACCGAAAAGCGCAATGGCAACTTTGGCGACGGTATTCTCAAAGAACACCAGAGCGGAAAACACCAACAGGAAACCCATCAGCAAACGGATAACTCTTTCAAAAAGATTAAGATTTTTCCGCATATTTTATTTCGGTTCGCAACAATTCCGATGCAAAACATGAAAAACGCGGGAGCCGGCGAAACCGTAAATAAACGCCAGTACGCCTCCCCAAATAATACTGCCAATCGTGAAACCGGTAAATCCTGGAAGCGAAAGTTCTAACAATAAGAGATGGAGTTGCGCGACCGAGGGATCAGAAATAATAAATTTATACGCGAGGCAGATGATATACAAAATAACCAACAAAATACCCACTTTTGATGCGTGTTTCATAAAATTATAAAGATTTAAAATTTTTACAATAAATTACCGAGAAATGCGCGACCTTTCGATTCTTTAATCATCTATTCCTAATTATATCAAAATCAAGCCCGCGGCGACAACGCACAAAAAAGCGAAAAGCCAGCCGAGCGTAGCGAAAAGTAAAATAAGCGCCTGTTTTTTGGCGCCATCCCAATAAAGCAAAATGGGTTTTCCTAAAACCAGGAAGCCGGTTGTTGCCGCCGAGATGACGAACAGCAAAAGCATAAACAGAGGTATCAAAAGATTCTCCTCCGGACCAAAAATACGCTCGGCATGCGACATCCCCCACGCCACGCCAAAAATATATACAAACGTACCCGCCGCGCTCAGGAAACTTCTCAGGAATAAGGATATATTTTTCATATACCATATATAACACGCCAAAAACCCCAAACGGCTCAACGGGCTTTCCCGTTGAGCCGTTGGCCTGACGCGGTGCGATTTATTCGATTGTTTTATCTATGGAATAAACCCCGCGTTATTTTTGCACCGCATCCGACATCCATTTAGGAATGATGCCAAGCCGAATATATTTTTCCTGCAATCCGGGAGCAATGCGTCCAAAATCGGTGATCATGCCACGGCACGCCGGTTTTCCGCATTTGCAACCTTCCATTTGCCAATGATCCAACTGGGTCGTGGAATAATCCAACGTCACTTCATCGCCGGGATTGACCTCCCGTATGGCAATAATGAAAGAATCCCAGCCGCCTTCGGGCCGCGCCGCCCGTTGAATCCCCGCATTGGGTTCACAGGAATGGTTGATAAATCTGCGGGGAGAATGGGGCACACCGATATAAAGCGCGTCCCCGTCTTCCGTCACGCCGCACTGCACCGCGCCATGATCGAACTCCGAACCTTCTTCGATGGCATCCCCGCGCCGGACGTCCTCATAACGCCCGACGATATAATGGGATATCTTTTCGCCTATGGCATAATTTTTCTTGGCAAACCACCCGCTTCCCTCAATCTCACTCTGTCTCACTTCATAATTTTCCTTTTCTTTCTCCAAATCGCGCATACGCATCTCCTCTATCCACGCATTATACGCATCCTTGTTCTCGCTGTCCGGTGCTACCGGCTCCCGCCCCGAGGTCATTCGTTCCATATTTATAAAAATAGTAATAATGATTTATTCTTCCATAAATATAACAAAAAAACACGCGCGAGTCATATGATCGCCATCCCCTTCGGCGACGACGTCGCTCCGCGCTGAAATTTTCACCATCTTGCGGTGGAACCTAACTGGAATCGAACCGGTGTCCCGACAACCCGCCCCGTTAGAAATTGGTGGACTCGACGAGAATCGAACTCGTGTCTCCGCAATGCGAATGCGGCGTATTACCACTATACTACGAGCCCTTATTAACATTTCTAACGGGGCGAGAAATGCCGTGTTCTACCACTGAACCATAGGCCCAATTCTTAGACATATGATGAAAATTTATCTACCCCTCATCTTACAGCCCCAACGGTTAAACTGCAAGAATCACCCATAAGTGATCATTCTAATCTCTTCGAGCCGGGGCTTGGTTCCATACCCAGCATGGGCATGGTCGCATAAAAAGTGGCGCCCTTATTTTCTTTTGACTCGAACCAAATCATGCCGCGGGCATATTCAATAATCATCTTTGCGTTATACAAACCCAACCCCGTGCCGTCCGCATCCGCCGCCATCGCGTTATCAGCCCGAAAGAACTTGGTGAATATCCTATCTTTTCTACCATCGGGAATGCCCAAACCGCTATCTTTGATGCTGATGAAAAATGATTCTTCGGGGATTATCCTGCCGCCCAACTCCGACCCCGCCCGGCGCGCGCCGGAGACAATCTCCACGCGCCCATCCGTAAGCGAATATTTGACGGCGTTGCTTAAAAGATTTTCTACGATTGTGCGGAAAAGCCGCGCGTCCAAATTAATTTTTTTCATCGGTAAAAACTTAGCCGCCAATTTAATTTTTTTATTCTTTATTTGCTTCGCCTTATCTTCGATAATCTGCCGTATGAGCGGCGCGACCTCAATCAATCGGGGCTCTACGGCAAAATCACCCGATTCGAGCCGTGAAGAGTTGAGCAGTTCCGAAACCAATCTGCCCATTTTTTTACCACCGCGATATACCTCATTAAAATAATACCTTTCAGTCGGCGCCAACTTGGACGCGCCGCGCTCCAAGAGCAATTCAACGTACCAATTGATCGCCGAGAGCGGCGACCGGAGCTGGCGCGATGCCAAAGATGCAAATTCCATTTCTGGCTTATCGGAGCTTTCCCCTTTGGCGATATCACGCAAAATAACCAACGCGCCGACCGTCTCGCGGCCCACAGCGAGCGGGTTTGCAAAGATAGCCGCCCTAAACTTGCCGCCGTCAAGACGGCTAACAAAATATCGATCAATGGGCCTCGTACCGGACCGGCGTCCCAAATAAAGCGCTTGATAAATGGGCTGATCTTTAGCCGCAACCGGCGCGCCACTCTCGTCCTCCAAAAAAAGAACATCCGTATAAAACCGGCCAAGCAACTCTTCCCGCCGGCCCCCAAACATCATCAACGCCGCTTGATTCGCGAAAACAATCCGCCCGCGACCATCAAGTTCCAAAAGTCCTTCCGCGAGGCCCTCTGCCAACGCCTCGTATTTGGCCTCAATCGAAACTGCCGGTGCGCCTCCCGCCGGCTTAACGGATTTCCGCGCGCCGGACGCATCGAGGCGGAGGCGCTCCTTCAAACTGGATTCCAAAACCAGATAAATTGGATGCACTTTTTCAAAGCCATCGTTTTCAGATGGGATATTCATAGAAAAATCAGGCGATCCGACTATTTTGTGTAATACCAGATTTCCAAGCCGATTAAAACAAACCAGCCAAGCTGCAAGATGAAAAATAAAATAATCTGAATGAACTCCAGATAAGTCACGCGCGACATGCTGAAATTTTCGGCGACGATAGAATAAACATCTTCCAAAGAATCCAGCTTTTCTTTAACCGTTTCCTTCCATCCAACGAGGCCCAGGCGCTCCGCGGCCAAATCATAAACCCGGGCCAGATACCATTCTCCGATGAGTTTTATGTCGCGATCAATGGCTTCAAATTCCGCAATGGAACGGGCGCGGGCCCCGATGACATCTTTGAACGCCTGCGTAATTTCTTTGGTTTTTAAAATTTCCACCTTGGTCGCCTGCGCCTGGACAATCTTGCCGATCTTTTTCAAGCGTGCGTCCAACTCCAAATCCAACATGCGGTAACGGAGCAGCTGCAAGTTAGTAATTTGCAACAATTCCACGATAGGCCCGTATTCCTCCCCATACGGATCGAAAACAAAGGTGCCGTCCCAATCCACGATGATCAATTCATTTTTAGAGTATTTAAGCTGGGAGGACAGCGTGCGCTCAACCTCATCTTCGTCCAGGGGCCACTTCTCCGATTTGAGGAATCGAGCAATCATGGCGCTTTCTTTCAAAAATTGATCGGGGTCGCCTTCGTAATCGGACACAACGGCAATGGAATATTCCTCGCTCATATCATAACGGCCGCCATGGCGTTTACTCACCTTATGGCATTCCGCGACAAGGGCCGTGCGAAAATCGAAGACGGCTTCTCCGAAAATATCCGTCACCTCCGCCTCCGCTTCGATCATCAAAATATCGGGCGCGTAAGTTTTAATTTTAAAAATCGCGGTAATGTCCCCAATTTTGTGTTCTTCTTTGCCGATTAAAAACTGTTTGGGCACCGAGGAACCAAAATAATGCGGCACGCCCTCCGAAGGCGTAACAGATAAAACCTCGCCGCCTTTTTTAACCGCGGGACCTTCAGCCAAAACGAAGGATATGATCTTCTGTTTCATTATTATAATTTTAACATATCCTTGATTCAAAACGGTAAAAGACGTATAATAACGTCAGCACGTTGAAGCCGCCGGGGCTTGGAAGCTTGAAGGAGAAAAAACCGTGGCAGGCCGATTGACAATACTGGTGGGCGCCAGCTGTTCAGGCAAAACGGGATTGGCTAAAAAAGGATTGATTCTTAACCCGGGCTTGAAGTTTGTGAGAAGCAGGACTACCCGCCCCACAAGACCGCACCCCTTCCATGAAGAGGATATCGGAACCTACGGTGAACCCTTCACGCATGAAGAATACGGGAAAATGCTGGCCGAGGACAAGTTATGGAGCAGCGTGGAATACCGCGGAGAAAACTACGGTTTAGCCGATGAGGATTTCCATGACATCCTGCGGAGTGGCAACGGCGTCATCCCGCTGGTACCGGAGGTGGCCGAACGCTCCTACGAGCGCTATAAAAACCAATTCGCCGTCATCATCGTAGTGCTGATGCCCACACCGTCTCAATTCCTTGCCAATATGCGCCACAGAGGCATCACCGACCCGACAAAACAAGCGGCTATTTTGGCGGAAGACGAGGCGATCAAACGACGCGCGTGGCGAGTGCCTGTGACGCGGATCACGATCGAGAGACTTGATGACTACGCCACAATCGCCGGCGCGATCTTTGACCAAAGAATTGAGGATTGAACCAAACCGCCTTCGTGGGAAAAACCCGAGGGCGGATTTTAATTCCTGTTAAGCAGAATCGCGGAGGCAACCAGGCCGGCGGTTTCGGCACGCAGTATGCGCGGGCCCAAGCTCACAATGGAGATAGGCGCTCCGTTTTTAATCAACTCCCTCGCCAAATCAATTTCAGCATCCGAAAAACCGCCTTCCGGCCCCACAAAGATATTGACCGCTAATAATTTCTTCGGGAAAGTGACCCGTTCCAGAGAAGACCCCTCGGGATGGAGAATCAGAATCATCGCCTCACTCGCGGCCCCGCGACGCAAGGCCCGGCCAAACTCCTCAATTTCCAAAATTTCCGGCTTTATCCCCCGCTCGGATTGTTCGGCCGCTTCTTTTACGACTTTCTCCGCCCGCAAAACATTGAAGCGCAATTTTTCGCTGCGCTCGGACAGCACGGGATGGAAATTCGTGACGCCCACCTCGGTACATTTTTCAAAAACCCACTCAATTTTGTCTTTTTTGATGAGCGATTGGTAAAGGGCGATTTTTAATTCCGGTTCTTTATCATTCCACTGCCGTTTCATGATCTCAACATGCACTTCGCGCGCGCTGACTTTTTCCAAACGCGCCGTGTATTCAAAACCGTCGCCATCCAAAAGAATCAGCATGTCGCCCGGGGACAAACGCAAAACTCGCCCAATTTGTTTGGCTAAATCGGGATCGGGAATCCGGGCGTAACGGCCGGAAATAAATTGCGGCGGTATGAAGAAACGGTGTAGTTTCATAAACTTCAGGAATATATTAACCCGGAACTAATATACAAATAATACACAATAATTAAAATCCGCGGGGGGCATACTGACGCATAGCCGAAACGGCCGGGACCTCCCTGGTTCGCAATATATTTACAGAATAAATAACAAGGGCCGCGTGCCGGATAAGGATGAAGGGTATGGCGAAATAGAAATATTTCAGGTCGTTCCCAATAAAAAACCAGCGCACGACGGAAAAGAAGGTGATGAGATTAGCAAACTCCAGAGCATAAAACCATAACTTTCCGGGGGGCGTAACCAGCAGGAAAAAAGGCAAAAGCCACAGAGTATACTGCGGAGAAAAAACTTTATTGGCCAGAAGAAAGGCCAGCGTAGCCAGAGCGCAAAGCTTTTCAAAAGACGCGCGGCGCGCCCAATACATCAACAAAGCGAATATAATGGCGAAGATGGCCAAAGAAATACCATTCATAACAGGCACGGGCATATCCCCCACAAGCCACCGGATGACGCTCCAAACTGAATCAAGATTGGAAGTGCGCGCGCTGTTGAAGCCGAAAAAATAATACCAACCCTCATAATTCAGAATCGCGAACGGAAGATTAACCGCGGCGGCGGCGAAAACAAAGCCCAGCGTCGCACGCAATCGCGCCCGCCAACCCGACGTGGCGACTAAAAGCGGGATGACAAAAAGTACGGGAAAAAATTTACTGGCAAAACCCAACGCCACCGAGACGCCGGCCCAAAACGGATGATTTTTTTTATGGACGTAAATCGCCATGATCGTAAAAAAGATGGCGATTATATCCCAATTAAAAACCAAAAACATCAGCATGGACGGCGCGAAAACCCAATAAACCCAAAACCGGCTCCGACGCTCCGGCGGCAGCATGTCCCATAATAAATAAGTGGAAATAAGTACGAGCGCGCCCAAGAATAAGGCCGAAACGAAATAATAGCCGGCCTTGCCGACGCCGATATAAAACATCAGCTGCATAAAAACTCCAGTTAAAACCGGGTATTCAATTTGTTTGGAAATATAAGGGAAACCCGGAACTTTAAGCTGGTCGAAAAAACCCATAACATCGGTATAAACCACGTGCCACGGCGCGAATCCGGTCAAGCCCAGGCCATGGAAAGCCGTGGAAAACAAAACCGCCGCCGCGGCCAGCCATAGAACCTTTTTTATTCCAACTTTGAGAAGCATGGAGAATTAACGGCTATAAGTCGTAGCCGGAATACGATAAATTGAAACTCTTATTGATGAGCGGAAAATCCGGCACCACGTTGCCCTTACCTGCATAGCCCAAAACCGTCCAGTTCAGGAAAGATGGATCGCGGACCGCCACCCGGGAAACAACTCCGGCGGCATCGGTCATGACAAAATAAAAGATGTCGCCGCGCCAACCCTCAACCAAACCAATGCCCCAACTGTTTTTACGGAAATTAATCGGGCTGGAAACGGCAACTTCCCCTGCCGGCAGCCGACCCAAGGCCTGCTCCAAAATAACAAACGACGAGTAGATCTCTTTAACCCGGACGTAGAAGCGGGCTTTGACGTCGCCATCGTTTTCCAAGGCCGGATCGAATTTGAGATCGTTATAAGCCGCGTACGGATAATCCAATCGCGCGTCGCGCGTAAGCCCCAAAGCACGCGCGGCTACCCCTAAAACGCCATGGTCAATGCCAATCTGGCGATCCAACTTGCCGGCGCCCTCCAATCGGTTCAAAAGCGAACTGCTGTTTTCGGCTATAGCCATGACTTCATCGAAATCTTTTCTGATGGCGGCAAGTTCTTGTAATAATTGATCGCGCGACTCAGCTGAAATATCTTTGGCGACGCCGCCTAAAACATTTACCCCTCTCAAAAAACGGCTGCCGGTGAGGCGGTCGGCCAAACGCATGACCAGTTCGCGCAGGCGGGCGCAGTTCGAACCGCCGAAATTGTAGCCAGTGTCCTGCATAATGAAACCGGTATCCCCCAAATGATTAGCCAGACGCTCGAGCTCCGAAAAAACCACCCGCAAATAGCGCGCCCGAGCAGGAACGGCAACATCTGCAAGATTTTCCAAGGCCGCGCAGAAGGCCATCGAATGAGAAAAAGAGCTGTCGCCAGAAACCCTTTCCGAAAGACGGATTTTATCAGGCAAAGGCAAGACCTCAAAAAGTTTTTCCGTGCCTTTGTGCGTGTAGCCGAGCTTGGGCTCCAAAAGAACGATCTCCTCGCCCGCCACACTAAACCGGAAATGACCTGGTTCGATAACGCCGGCGTGCACGGGGCCGACCGGAATTTCGTATATCCCCTCTCCACCCACTTCGCTGAAATGATAAGCATTTTTAGCCATAGGCGGCCTCTCGCGCCAATCAAAATTGCGCCTTAACGGAAATTTATCAACCGGCCAATTACCATGGAGCAACAACGGCTGAAGATTCGGATGACCCGCCGGATTAAGCCCGAAGAATGTTTTGATTTTTTGCTCGTACCAAGCCGCCTCCTGGATATCTTTAGTGATTGACGGAAAATTTTGTGAATTTTTTAATTCCAAAACCGGAGCCAGAAAAATGTTTTCGGAGGGCACCCCAAAAATATAGAAAATCCTAAAACCGGAGCCGGTGCCGGATTCATCCGAAGCGGCGATGGTCTTAAGCTGCAGCCGGTCATCAAAATATAATTTTTTACAGACAGCGACAATTTCTTCCGCGGACACCATGAACACGCTCAAATTACCTTCAGTTTTTACGATAAACTTCGGATCAATGTATTTGGCTAAAACAACGTCGTTTTTCGTGATCATATTAATAAATTGAAGTTGCGGAAATAATCAACGACATAAGCGGTTGCGGCACGAATAAACTCAAAACTACCAGCGCGCCTGCCAACAGGAAAATCGGCGCCAACGTCCAGGAACCCATTTCACCCGCTTCGATGCCGGAGGGAATATTCCCAAACAAAATCGCTAAAATATGTTTCAAAAAACCAATAAAAACCATGGTCATGCCCAAAAGCGCCAGCGAAGCAAACACCGGATGAGAACCGATGCCCGAAGCGAGGATAGAAAACTCCGTTAAAAAAATGCCGAACGGCGGCACGCCTGTCGCCGCCAGAAAACCGATAAAGAACAAAACGCTCGTCGCTGGCAGCACGCGCAGAAGCCCTCCCACATTTACCATCTTAGTGGAACTGTATTTCAAGAAGATATTACCGGCCGACAAAAATAGTATTGATTTAGCCAAGGCGTGATAAACCATGTGCAGAATGGCCGCAAAAGCACCCGCTCCCCCGAAGCCAAAGCCCAAAGCCATGATGCCGGCATGTTCGATGCTGGAATAAGCCAACAGACGTTTGTAATTTTTTTGCCCGAAGATATTCAAAGCTGCCGCCACGATGGAGATTAAACCGAAAAACATCAGCAATTTGGAAGAAAATTCCGGACCAATGGCGATATCGGTCACGGCCTTGAAACGCAGAATGGCCAAAAAGGCGACGTTCAAGAGCGCGCCCGAAAAAAGCGCCACCACCGGTATCGGCGCTTTACTATAAGCATCCGGTCGCCAGGTGTGCATAGGCACCAACCCAACTTTGGTACCGTAGCCGATCAAGACAAAAATAAAGGCGATTTTTGCAACCAACGGATCGAAACCCGCAGAGGCGATAGAAAGTGCCCGCCAATCAACCAAGCCGCCGCCGAGATCAACATTCAAAAAAAGCAGCGTGCCAAAAAAACCGAGCAGTAAACCAACGGAATTGATGACCAGATATTTCCAAGCCGCCTCCAGGGCGGATGGCTTGTTGTAAAAACTGATCAAAAAAGCAGTGGAAAGAGTAGTGGCTTCAATCGCGATCCACATTAAAATAGGGTTGGCGGTCGCGGTCGCGAAAAACATGGCCAGGAAAAATAGATGCAAGAGCGCAAAGTATTGCCTCACCCGCCGGAAGCCGATAATACCCTTTTGGACCTCGACTTTAAGATAACCGGTCGAGTACCAGGAGGCCGCCAGACCCACGCAACCAACAACCAATAACAAAATCGACCCAAGTTGATCCACGGAAAAATAAACCGAAAAGGCATAAGGGCCTCGCAAAACAACCTCCCGCGCTATGCCGAAAATTGCCAAACCTTCGGATAAAGACCCCGCGATGGCCAGGAAATTCAGAATTTTTATTGATCCTCTGACGGCAAGCGAGGCGAGCGAGGCAATAAGCGGGATTGTTAATAAAATCAGTAAAAGCATATTTTTTTATTCTTCCTTCAAACGACTTAAGGCCGAGACGTCCAACGACCCGAATTTATGATAGATCATGGAGGCGAAAACAGTGGAGACAACTATCCAAACGAAAACGTCGAACATGATGCCGAGCTGCAGGGCTGGCGATTGCTCGAGGCCCGACAAAGAAGCAAATGAAACTATGCCGTTTTCCAGCGACAGAACCCCCAACATTTGAGAAAGAACGCCGCGGCGATTGATGATTAAAAAGATTGAACTCAAGACAACGGAAAGCGCCAACAACAAGGCATCCTCATTATCCGGCGCTAGTATGGCCAGCGCTCTGAAAAAATGGGAGTAAGTAAGCGCGGCGATCGCGGTCAACACAAGCAAGGTCAGGGGTAGATTCAGATAAGTGCTCACTGCGAATTTCAACTGATGCCGCTTGATGAGTCCCAAGAAAAAATAAGGGGCGATGACGACTTTAATAACAAAGCTCACCAGCGCGGCAGCGAGCATAAACCACGAGCCCTCGCCGAGCGCGGCGCTCACAAGCATCGCCATGACTGCCAGCGACTGAACCAGGTAAAAACCCACGGCGCTAGAATTCTTTTTTACCGCATGCATCAAAATCACAGAAATGAAAATTATCATTTCGACCAGAAACAAGGATTGGGGAGTAGATAAAAACATAGGTTTACAAAATCAAACTGACGGCGATGAGCGTAAGTATGAATGATGTCAGCAGGAGGTCCGGCAGGCGAAAAAATCTATATTTCGCGATCGTGGATTCCAGCACGGCAATAAAAAACGAAAGTCCCAGCACTTTAAGCATATACCACAAAAAAGCGGAGGCGACGGCGGACCAACCGACCTCGACCGCGATACCCCATGGCAAAAAAAGATTGATGCCGAGTGTCATGAATATCAGCAATTTATTGGCCGCGGCCCATTCAAGCAAGGCCAAACGCGGCCCCGAATATTCTAAAATCATGGCTTCATGAATCATGGTAAGCTCCAGGTGTGTCGCGGGATTATCGAAAGGGAAACGCGCGGTTTCGGCGAGCATGGCCACAATAAAGGCAGCGAAAGCCAAAAGTACCGGCAAGAAGTCCGCGAGCGGCAGAGAAGCGATGGCCGCCGAAATGCCGAAAACATTGGTTGTATGCGCCAAAAAAGCCACGGACAGAATGGAGAAAAACAAGCCGCCTTCGGTCAGCGCAGCCATGGTCATCTCGCGACTGGATCCGAAACCGCCAAAAGCACTCCCCGCGTCAATCCCCGCCAGCGCCAAAAAGAAAGTGCCCAGCGCGACGAGATAGACCAAGGATATAAAATCTCCCAAAAAACCGACCGGACGTAAAACCGTTAAAATCGGGATGCTCGCGCCGAGGGAAAGCGTGACCGCAAAAATAATATAGGGCGCAAACCGGAATATCCATGACGCATCTTCACTGACTACCTCGCCCTTGCGAAAAAGTTTCCGAAGGTCCCGATAGGGCTGCCAAATATCGGCTCCCGCTCTGTTTTGAAACCAGGCCTTGATTTTACGAATGACGCCGATAAAAAACGGCGAGATGACTGGCACGAAAATCAACTGAATTGTCCAAAGAAGGGCGTTGGGCATAAATTAAGCGGTGGCGAGCAACAGCAGAGCGGCCAGCGCAATGAAGATGTATAATATATAAACATTCAGATTGCCGCTCTGAAAACGCTTAACCAGCTCGGAGAGCAAAGTGATTAATTTTCCAACCGGCTCGTAAAGAAAAGCCCGGTAAATATCTTTGGTCTGAAATTCAATAGATTGGCTTTTGGGAAAATAACGCATATCGGCATCCTTATATTCAACCTCGGCTTGCTGGCTCGGGCGTAAAATTCCTTTGAAAATGGTGATGATGGAACGCGAAAAACCCGTAGCCGTGATCTCCATGCGCGGAGTCAAATCTTCGCCGCAATCCCAAGTGCGGCCGATTTTTACGGGCTGAATGCGGCCCATGAACCTTACTAATACCCAAGCGGCCAAAAGACCCAGAACCAAAACCAGGAAGATAATCGCCGCGGAGGCGCCGGAAAATTGCCGGCCGATAGCGACCCAGCTCCCGCCCGCCAAAAATGGCTGAGTTGCCAGACTGAAAGTCCGAATATCCACGACGACAAGTGAGATAATATTAACGATCGAACCAGAGAAAAGCCCAAGGAGTACCGTCGAGGCGGCCAGAGAGGCCATACCCAAACGCATTGTCAAAACCGGCTCCGAGGCGTAGCGAGCTTCTTCGCTACGCGGCCGCCCCAAAAACGTCGACGCGAAGGCCTTCACAAAACACATGGCAGCGAGGCCTCCCACAAATGCCAAGGAGCCGGCGGCTAAAATAAAAACCCAACGGATTGAGGCGGCGAAAGAAATTATGCCGCTGAAAAGCGACTGAAAAGTCAGCCATTCACTCCAAAAACCATTCAGGGGCGGAAGCGCCGAGATGGCCATGGCACCAAAAAGAAAGAAAAGCGCGGTCCAGGGCAGACGCTTAACGAGGCCGCCGTATTCCTCCATGTTTCGAGTGTGCGTCGCGGTGATAACGCCGCCCGCGCCCATGAACAGAAGTGCTTTGAAAACCGCGTGGTTAAGAACGTGGAAGAGGGCCGCGACAAGACCGAGGAGAGCCAGCGAAACGAGGCCATATGAATAAAAAATCATGGCACCGCCGAGGCCAAGCAAAATTATGCCGATATTTTCAATACTGTGATAGGCCAACAAGCGCTTGAGGTCGTGTTCAGTCAAAGCATAAAGAACACCGAGCAGAGCTGAAACAGCACCCAAGATCAAGATGGTAGCCCCCCACCAAACAGGCGCGGCCGGCAAAAGGTCCAAAAAAAGCCGAATAAACATATAAATGCCGGTTTTGATCATCACTCCGGACATCAAAGCCGAAACATGGCTTGGAGCAGCCGGATGCGCCCCAGGGAGCCAAATGTGCAAAGGGATAATGCCGGCTTTGGTGCCAAAGCCCAGCAAGGCCAGAATAAAAATCAAATTTTTCATGACCGGAGACAGAGCCGCCGAGCCGGAAATATCAACGAAGTCGAAGGAACCTGTAACACCATAAAGCAAAAGAAATACCAAGGCAATGAAAGCGGTGCCAACATGGGTCATAACAAAATACAAAAAACCCGCCTGAATGTTTTCTTGCTCTCGATGTTCGTAAATCACCAAAAAGAACGAGGCGAGCGACATGATTTCCCAGACGAT
>CAYHSY010000017.1:0-17596 GCA_964359435.1 uncultured Candidatus Saccharibacteria bacterium | reverse complement strand
GTGCGCCCTGTAGGGATCGAACCTACGCTCTCATGCGTGTCATGCATGCGCTTTGCCACTAAGCTAAGGGCGCTTAAATATCTTTTCAACAAACTGCTTACTAATATTAATCAATTTGCGTTGAATTGCAACATTATAGCAATATATCGTACATACGCCATGATAATTTTTATATGTTTTCTTTCCAGTAGTGCGTTTATCAAATTGAGTCCATCTAAAGTTTTTTGCAGGAATATCCAAGATATTCGACCAATATAAGATTTCTTTTTCCTTATTCTGGTCTGCTCGGAGGTGCAATTGTCCTGTTAATTCACTAACCGGAACTTTATAATTATAATGCAGAACATGAATTAAAAATTTCAGGATCTGTGGGTCGGCATTTCCCATGCCGACATTCAACGACTTCTTAAATCCCTCACCCCAATACAAAAAAGCAAGCGCTAAATCTAAAATTTTTGAATCATTTGCATCTAGTTGCTCTACGACTTGTCGAGCTTCAAAATTCGCGTTTTCTAATCTTTCTTGTTTCTGTTTCCTATGCCAAGCAGAAGCCAGCTTGCGGGCCCTCGATAAGGCAATGACTTTATTTTGCGTTAAAATTTTGCGCTGAGCATCGGTAAGTTGAATATCGGAAAACCAACCGCTCAGAGTAGATTTTGGTACACCCAATAATTTACTTATTTTTATCATTGACTCTCCCCGCCTCCTCAATTGAAGAGCCCTATCTTTTTCATGAAACCACTTACGCCTCATATATACATGAGTATATCAGATGTACGGATTAATTAAAAACAATTAAAACGAAATTATAAAGCAGGGGTTGCTCTATTTGTGCACGTAGGAGGGATCGGACCTCCGGCCTCGTCATTACCGCGCCCCGCACTAAATTTGGGCTAGTGGGCATAGCAGGGATCGAACCTGCGACCTCGTCATTATCAGTGACGCGCTCTACCACTGAGCTATATGCCCAAATTTTAATGCGGGGTCAGTGACCCCGAACAAAGCCTCGCTTTGGACGGGGCGCCGCGCACTCTACCCGCCTCGACTCGCGTAGCTTGTCGACGCGAGGCGGGCCACTGACCTGCCTGCCGGCAGGCAGGGCTAAACGCGCTTTAACGAACCGATGGCAAATCAAGATCCTTAATAGAATCAAGGTTAAATTTAACAGTTTCCGGCGGCTTTATCAAGTCAGGGTTTAAAGCCGATCCTAATTGAACGATCAAAAAATTCATACTATATAAGAACATAAAAAATATAAGGCCAAAACCCAAAAGGCCGGTTACCAAATACGCCACCTCTTTTTTGTCGGAAAATCTGTCCATGGTCTTTTAATATTTTGAACTTCTTTTAATAAAGTATGCAAAGAAATTTCGTCGGACATAGGGCGCCTCGACGCGCTGCGCATCATCTATAAAAAACCCGGCCGGTTACCATACCCCTATAAACGCCATCCCGCAAAATCACATCGAACAGCTTCCAATCCAAAATATAACGGCCAGTTTCCGCCACCCTTAAAAATTCCGCCAACCTGGCATAAGTCCCGCCGATCGTGAATGTGAAATCTATAAAACCCGGCACCTCTTCGCTCGGAGCCGTTTCAGCGCCAAAGGCCGAACCGAACTCCACGCTATTGCGGCGAGCTAAATCCTCTATATCGCGAGGAAAATTAATCAAAGCATCCCTGGGCGGCAAGATATTAAGCAATAAGTTGGAATATGCCTTAGCACTTTCTGCCCCCGTCCGAAGCGCAGCCAATGATTCTATTACCGTCCTCCTGCCGGCCAAATCTTCCCGAGCTTTAGAGATCGAAACCGCGCGGCCCTGGATATTGCCAGCCAAATACACTATAAATATAGAAGCTGCCGCCAAGCCGCCCGCAAAAATAGCCAAATCAATGGACAGCTGCACTCGAAAGCTGCGGCCGGAAAATAATGCCATATCTAAAATTATATCACATATAATGCAACTCCCTGAACGGCAAGCATATAATAGCTTGCTCAAAAAACTGGATGGCGATATCGCCAAAATCCATCGCGCCATCGCGTCAAGCAACCCCTTGTCCGCCTGGCGGACATCCGGCGGCACCATAATCAAAATGGAGGCGGATTGGCGCGAACTGGAAAATCTTGGCATTCGGCTTATAATGAACAACGATCACGATGATTTTCCGCCGCTTCTCAAAGAAATTCCCGATGCCCCATTGGGCATTTACGTCATGGGTGACGCCAAAGCGCTTATCGGACAAAACATCGCGATTGTCGGCACGCGTAAAGCAACATCCATGGGCTTAAAGATAGCCGGCGATTTTTCGCGCGTCTTGGCAAAAACCGACTTCAACGTCGTAAGCGGCCTCGCGCTCGGCATTGACGCCGCCGCTCACGCAGGCACTCTCCTGGGCAATGGCGCAACCGTCGCGGTTCTCCCCGGCGGCCTGGACCAAATTTATCCCGCGAACCACCGAGGTCTGGCCGAAAAAATCCTAAAACAAAACGGCGCGTTGGTTTCCGAATATCCGCCCGGCTCGCCAAGTTATCCGGCAAGATTTCTTGAAAGAAATCGCCTGGTCAGCGGCCTTTCGCGGGCTACTATTGTCATCGAGGCGCCGGAACGTTCGGGCGCGCTCGCGACCGCGCGCCTAGCCGCCGAACAAAACCGCGAAGTCGGCGCCGTACCCGGCCCCATCAACAGCCCGTCGCACAAAGGCACTAACGCGCTTATAAAATCCGGCGCGGCCTTGATAGCGGAGGTCGCGGACATCTTTGAACTCATCGGCTTTACGCCGGGCGCGTTGCCATTAAAAATCCCAAAACGGAATATAAATCTTAACCCCGCCGAAACCGCCATCATGGATGCCATCCAAGCGCTATCGCCGGCCGCAAACATTGACAAAATTATTGATTGGTGTAAATTGGAGCCACCGGTCATCCAACGCCACCTGACATTCCTTATTATTAAAGATATGATAAAGGAAGTCGGCGGGAAATATGAATTAAATTAAAATTCGTAAGTTAATAAGTTTCTAAGTTGGTTTAAGCGAAGCGTAACTTATAAACTTCATGTGCAAACTTAACTTACAAACTTAAGCGAAGCGTAACTTATAAACTTATAAACTAAAATGAAACTCGTCATAGTAGAAAGCCCCACCAAAGCCAAGACCATCTCCAAATTTTTAGATAAAAATTATCTAGTGGAATCGTCTTACGGCCATATCCGCGATTTGCCCAGGAGTAAATTGGGGATTGACGTAGAAAACAATTTTGAGCCGGACTACGTGGTTCCGGTTAAAAACAAGGCAACTCTCAAAAATCTCAAAGAGGCCGTTAAAAAAAGCGACGGCGTCATCCTCGCAACCGATGAAGACCGCGAAGGCGAGGCCATTGCCTGGCATCTGGCGGAATCCCTGAAGCTTGGTGATGAAGGCGGCAACCGGATTGTCTTCCATGAAATTACCAAACCCGCCATTGAAGAGGCCTTAAAGCATCCCCGTTCCATTGACCGGCACTTGGTTGACGCGCAACAAGCACGGCGCATTTTGGACCGCCTGGTGGGTTACAAACTTTCGCCGTTTTTATGGAAAAAGGTGGCCAAGGGCTTGTCCGCCGGTCGCGTGCAATCGGTGACCGTCCGCCTCATCGTCCAAAGAGAAGAGGAAATCCGCAAATTCAAACCGGAAGAATATTGGACTATCGACGCCAAACTAAAAGCTGCCGCCGGCACACTGGAATCCTCCGTGGTTTCTAAAAACGGAGAACCGCTGGATAAATTCGCCGTCAAAAATGAGGCCGAAGCCAAAATCATATCCGACGATCTGCGCGCGGCTTCTTTTGGCATTGACTCCATCGAAAAGAAAACGACCAAAAAAAATCCGCCGCCGCCGTTTATCACAAGCACTCTCCAGCAAGAGGCGGCGAAACGGCTGGGATATTCTTCCAAAAAGACAATGTTCCTGGCCCAACAACTTTATGAAAACGGCCTCATCACTTACATGCGTACCGATTCCGTAAATCTTTCCCAAGAGTCCCTTACGGCCGGCAAGGCCTACCTGGAAAAAACTTTTGGCGCGTCTTACGCGGCGGAAGCGCCTCGCGTCTGGAAAACTCAATCCAAATCCGCCCAAGAAGCGCACGAAGCCATCCGCCCTACGGACGTCACCCTGTCTCCGGAAAAAGCGAAAATCTCCGGCGCGCCGGAGCAAAAGCTTTATAAACTGATCTGGCAAAGATTCATGGCTTCCCAGATGCCGCAGGCCATATTGGACACCACCGCCATCGCCATCAACGCCGAATGCGCCGCCGGAACAAACGCCAAAAAATACGGTTTGAAAACCACCGGCGCCATTATGCGCTTTGACGGTTATCTGAAAGTCTGGCCGCAAAAATTTGAAGCTAAAGAATTGCCGGATGTTTCCGAAAAAGAAAAATTGACTTTGGAAAACGTGCTGCCGCTCCAGCATTTTACCGAACCCCCGGCCCGCTACTCCGAGGCCTCGCTCATTAAAGCCCTGGAAAGCTTCGGCATCGGTCGGCCGTCAACTTATGCCCCGACCATTTCGGTGATCCAAATCAGAAATTACGTTAAAAAAGAAGGTGGGAGATTTTTCCCCACCGAAATCGGCGAAATGGTCAATAAGGTTCTCACGGAAAATTTCAGCGAAATCGTCGATATCCCCTTTACGGCCGAGATGGAAAAAACTTTGGATGAAATAGCGGAAGGCAGGGAAAAATGGCAAGATGTCATCGGCGGCTTCTACGGTCCGTTTGCCAAAAAATTGGCGGTGAAATACGAAGAGGTCCAAAAAACCGTCGTGGCGGAAAAAACCGACATCATCTGTGAAAAATGCGGTAAGCATATGGTCATCAAATTCGGCCGTTTCGGCAAATTTCTGGCCTGCGAGGGTTTCCCGGACTGTAAAAATACCGCGAAGATCGCCAAAGAACCACCCAAATCCATCGGGCTCAAGTGCCCGGAGTGCCAAGTTGGCGACATTGTGGAGCGCCGGGTCGGCAAAGGCCGCGCCCGCGGAAAAATCTTCTGGGGTTGCTCCAAATATCCGGCTTGCAAATATGCTTCTTGGGAAGACCCGCGTAATCCCTCCGGCGAAAAACCCGCCAAAGAAAACGAAAAAGAGGAAGAGGAATCCGCTAAGGAAAACGAAGAAGTGGAACAATCCAACGAATAAACGATCACTCCTCCTTCCGAGTTTTATAAGATATGAAATCGCCATTCGATGAATTGCTGAAAGTTGACCCACTCGTCCGGAAGGCATACGAATTCGCCCGTGCGGCTCACGCCGGCCAAAAACGCAAAAGCGGTGAACCATATATCAATCATCCGGTTGCCGCCGCCAAAACTATCGCCAACTGGGGTTTGGATGATGCTTTAATCGCCGCCACCCTTCTTCACGACACAACCGAAGACACTCCGCGGACTCCGGACGAGATAAAACAAAACTTTGGCGAAGACATCGCCTTTTTAGTAGACGGGGTTTCCAAGCTTGGCTATGTAAAATATCGCGGCATCGAATCGCGAGTGGAAAATATGCGTAAATTTATTCTGGCCATCAGCCGGGATATTCGCGTTGTCTTAATAAAACTCGCCGACCGCCTGCATAATATGGAAACCCTAAAAGCGCTCCAGCCGGAAAAACAAAAACGCATAGCACTTGAAACCATGGAAATTTACGCTCCGCTTGCCTATCGCCTGGGCATGACACGGCTCTCCGGAGAACTGGAGGACCTGGCTTTTCCTTATATCTATCCGCGCGAATACGCCTGGCTGATTTCAACCATGAAAGAAAAATACGCAGCTCGGGCCAACTACGCGGAAAAATTAAGGCCGATCATAGAAACGGAGTTAAAAAATCATAACGTCCCCGTCATCCGCACGGACTCACGCGCCAAACGTTACACGAGTTTATACAAAAAATTGCTGCGCTACGACATGGACATAGAACGCGTTTATGATCTTGTCGCGGTCCGCGTTATAGTCCCCGCGATCACCGATTGCTACGCCGCCTTGGGCATCATCCACAAAATCTATCCCCCGCTCCCGGGACGCTTCAAAGATTACATAGCACTTCCTAAACCAAACGGCTATCGCTCTCTCCATACCACCGTTTTCGGACTTGATAATAAGATCGCCGAAATCCAAATCCGCACGCCGGAAATCCACGAGGAATCCGAATTGGGTATCGTCGCCTACCATGAATCCAAAAACACCAAAAATTATCTCAAGCGGCAATCCGTAGCAGATAAAAAAGAATTCGCTTGGATTAAGCAACTCCGCGAATGGCAGAATCACGTCAAAAACTCAGACGAATTCATGCAATCTCTAAAAATTGATTTCTTTAAAGATCGGATTCTGGCCATCACTCCTAAAGGCGAAGTGATCGATCTGCCAGCCGGCGCGACACCGGTGGACTTCGGTTACGCCATCCACAGCGCGGTTGGCGGGAGCGCCGTGGGCGCGCGCGTGAACGGAAAAATCTTCCCGTTAAACGGTGAACTGAAATCCGGCGATATGGTACAAATTATCACGCAAAAAAATAAGCGGCCTTCGGAGTCCTGGCTGGAGTTTGTGCGCACCAGCACAGCCAAAAATCACATTCGCTCAGCCCTCCGCAACAAAAAAGGCGCGCTTCGCAATTCACTCCCCACCAAAACCGAACTGCGCCTGACAACGCTTGACACCTCCGGTCTTATTAATGAAATCTCCGACATCATTACCCGCTCGCACCTGCACATAACCGGCATTAATACCCCGGAGCAAGACTCGAACGGCGAATTGCGGGCTATAAAAATCACTCTGGGAATGATGAACCGCGACAAAATCGAAAAACTGACGGGAAAATTAAAAACCGTCAAAGGCATCAAAGATATTACTCACAGATTTTATTAAACGGTAAAATCGTCCTGCGATGCTTGGCGCGTTTCTTCCGAAGTAACCTCCGCCGCCGCCCTTTCAGCCAAAAGTTTTTGCAAAATATTCTCCAGCTCTTCCGGCGAATAATAATCTATAGTGATCTTACCTTTATTGCCTTGATTCTGTACTTTCACCTTGGTGCCTAAAAATTGCTCCAGTTGTTCTTCAACTGCCTGGATATGCGGATCAGGCGGATAAGCCGCGCCCTTCACGATCCTCGCCGCGCCGCCGCCCAAACGATGTTTTAATTCCCTGACACTCAGATTGTTTCTAACAATATCCTCAAACAAAACCTGTTGCTCGCGCGGATTGGACACGGCCAAAAGCAGGCGCCCCTGGCTTTCGCCCAAACGCCCCTCGGAAACGGCATCTTGAATATAAGTGGGAAGGGAAAGTAGCCGCATGGTATTGGCAATCACTTCACGGCTTTTACCCAGACGGGTCGCGACTTCGCGTTGCGTGAGGCCAAACTGATCCTGAAGTTTGGCATAAGCGCGCGCCGACTCAATAGGATTCAAGTTGGCGCGCTGTAAATTTTCAATGATGGCAAGCTCCAACTTCATCCGCTCCTCGGGCGTGGATTTAACCACCACCGGTACCCGCTCCAAACCAATCAATTTGGAAGCCATCAAGCGCCGCTCTCCGGCAATCAGCTGATAGCGCACCTCCGTGCCGCGTTCGGTTAACTTTTCAATTTTTGTGACCACCAGCGGCTGGAGTATACCGAACTCGGCAATTGACGAAGCTAGGTCTTTCAATTCTTTTTCATCAAAAAATCGGCGGGGCTGATAGGGGTTTGGTTCAATCAATTCCACTTCAACCTGAAAAATCGGCCCCTCGATATGTTGGGGAGTCCGGGCTGCCGGTTTGCCGGACACAAAATCAGGCCGCGCGCCCTCGGTCTGGCCAACCGACCCCGATTCTTGCTGATGATCTTTGGGTATTAAGGATTCAAGTCCTCGTCCTAGCATATATCCAGTATAACGTTTTCCTTCCCCTTTAATAAAGGGGAAGGATTAATCCCGCACTCAACGCTTTGAGTGCTGGATTAAGGTGGGGACTCATCATTCCTCATACTCAAATAAAATCTTGGGCGCGTCCGGGGCTGCGTAAACAGGCGCGGCAACGGTTTGAATCTCCGGTTTAACCGGCAAAATATCAGAAATACGTTCCATAGGGCTTCTGGCCATCTGGGGTTGCGGCAACAAAACCGCGCGCGGAACGGGGGCTGTTTGCCTCTCTTGCGCGATAATCTCCCGCGCCAAACGCTCATAAGCCCGGGCACCGGAAACATCCGGGGCATATAAAGCGATGGGTTTGCCAAAACTCGGTGCTTCGGCAAGCGCGATGGAACGGGGAATTTCCACGTCATAAACATGACCGGAAAAATGCCGCCGCACTTCCTTGGACACTTCCCGCGACAGATGTTCGCGAGCGTCATACATGGTGATCAAGGCCCCGGCAATTTTCAAATCCCGCCCCAAATTTTTATTGATCAAATCAATAGTTTGGAGTAATTGTCCCAACCCTTCCAAACCATAATACTCGCACTGCACCGGAATCAAAATCTCGTCCGCCGCGACCAGTCCATTGACTGTCAGCAAACTCATACTGGGAGGCAAGTCGATTAAAATATAATCATACGCACTGCGGAGCGGCGACAAAAAATCCTGCAAGTAATATTCCCGTTTCGGCTTGTCTAAAAGCTCAATCGTCAAACCGGCAAGATTAGGATGAGATGGAATATATGAAAATCCCGCGATTTCAGTTTTAGAAACCAATACCTCGTGCTTGGCCGCGCCCAAAATCCCTTCATAAACTGATTTGACATTTTCAGTTCTCAAAAACCCCAGACCTGAACTGGCATTGGCCTGCGGATCAAAATCCACCAAAAGCACGCGCCGTCCGGCCATAGCCAGATACGCGCCCAAATTTACCACCGTAGTCGTCTTCCCGACACCGCCTTTTTGATTGCAAACCGCAATAACCCGGGCCATAACTTCATATTAACATGAAAATAAAATCGGCTTATAGCCGATTTTATTTTGTGCCCGGGGGGAGAGTCGAACTCCCATGAGTTGCCTCGCGCGCTCTTGAGGCGCGTGCGTCTGCCATTCCGCCACCCGGGCCTATTTTATCCATATTGCCATAAATACACCCACCAGGTCAAACAAAAAAACTCGGGTCGCTAAGTCTTAGCGGATCCGAGTAGATGGATACCGGGCGGAGGCAACCACTTGCGCCGCTGGAAAATCACCCTGTCATCCGAGATAGTGGCGAAGATTTGATCGTAGGGCTGGATAATCCCTCCGTTGACCAAGGGCGCCAACGCATTCAACACCCGCTCTTCAAACACATGATAAATACAGCGCGCGCCCTCTTCCCAATGCTTGCAGGCCTCACGCACAATGGATTCGCGCAGTTCCTCGGAAACCGACAAGATAAAGGGAATGCGGGCAGAAGACTTTTGGCCCGAATCACCGGCACCGAGATTGAAATCCCTGATAAAACAATCAAGGATTTGCATCATATCCTCAAATGACAGCGGCTGGAAACAAACCCGATTGACAACGCGGCTCACAAACGCCGATGAAAAATGCCTGACAAACTCCGAAAGGCATATTCCCTTGATCGCGTCCCGGCAGGAAGCCAGTTTTGATCCGGAAGGCACTTCAACCGATTCACTGCAACCCACGAAACCAAAACCTATGGCGCCATCGGTGGCTCGCCTCGCCCCCAACAGGAGCTCTCTAATTTCGCCGGAACCCAGGTTGGACGTCAGAAAGATGATAGAATTACGAAAATTGGTCGTTTTACCGTTCCTGAGTTGCAATTCGCCATCGTTGAAGATATGCAAGAGCATGTCTTGCAGCCCCTCGTAAGCCCGTTCGATTTCATCGAACAGGACGACGGAGATCGCGTTTGGATCCGGATTATTGTTGTATGCCTCAATATCGCCCCTATCGCAATAGTTTTGGCGGAAAATAGCCAACCGTTCCTGAGGCGACTTTTTCTCAACGCCGAGGTGCCATTTAGCGCCTTGCTTGGAAACATCCACCAAACGGCTCAATTCTTTTTCCCGCTCTTCCAATTTCTTGATTTCCCCGTCCAATTCTTTGATTCTCTCGGTAAAGTTATCAAGCAACTCGACGTCGTGCTCGCTCAATTTGGCTGATGGCTTGGCTTTCAATTCGCTTTGCCTAGCCGCATAACTATGGCGGCGAGCCGTTTTTTCAACCAATTCGGCCTTAACAGCGGCAAGCTCCTTATCTTGATCGGCCAGTTGTTCTTCAAATCCTTCACGACGCTGCTTGAAGTACTCCCCGTTTTCAGCTTGTTGTTCCAAATAACCCTTATCCACATTGAACTGGCACAAACCCGGCGGCTCATCGCTTTTGATGTATCCGTGCGGCGCGCCCTGAAGAGTCGCAAACTCGTGAGGTTGGGAAATCTGGGGGCAGTCAATCTCTTTGATGCGTTTCGCGTTTCCCAGCAATCGCTCGGCCAAAGAACGGGCCATGTATGTTTTGCCGACACCGGAAGGCCCTAGGAGTATCACAACCGCTCTGGGTTTATTGGGACGGGAAGGATCGCGGAAGCCGGCCGTAATGATTTCGACAATATGGCCAATCTCCGAGATAGCTTCCGGCTGGCCGATAACATGCGTCGCAAGGTCAGCCATCAACGCGACGACCTTGGTACTGTGAAAATCCGATGGCAAAACAGCAAACGGCTCCCTCAAAGGGAGCCCGGCCGGATTCTGATCCACGACGGCTCTCCTTATCAGAGGATTCGGTTTTCAATGAACACCGCTTATTTAAATATACGCCTATCAAAAATAAAAAGAAAAAGCCCCGCTCGATTTAGCCGAGAAGGGCTGTTGGGTTTTGATGACGATTTACAGAGGATTGGGCAAGATCGCGTCCCAATCGATTTTTTTGGATGGATCAGAGAGGTGATCCCGCACCCAATCATGGTTCAGGATATGCGCAACGATCGGGCCGGCATCGGGCCCATGAACCGGAAGCGAAAGAATGACAGAGCTGGTATCACAGTTGGAGAATCCCCGATGGCCATACGGATCGTTGCCGGTATTCGGACCACAAGAGACAATGAGAGCTCCGGGAATGGATAGGTGGCCGTTCCGATGGATATCCCCGGAAAGGTGCAGAACGTACGAACCGCCGAAGATACCGGCAAAGTCGCCGCGCTCGCAAACGTTTTCTGCGTATTTCTGAAGCGGATCGCCGTTGGGCGGGCTCTTCCGGGAAGGATCCGCACGGAGAGAGAACGTCCACGGATAACCGCCTTCGCCGCCGACAACCCTGCCAAGACCGATGAAAAGGTTGCCATGGATAGGCGCGCGAACCAGCTTGTAGAGATCCGCGTCGCGCAATTTGGGCTCTTGACGCAACGCCTCCTGGAGAACCGAAGTGTAAACAAACCCTTCGGTCAACTTACGATCAACGGTGTTGCTGAAATGGTTGCCAGTACCTTTGACAATGCAACCGATGTCGCGGGTATCGGACTTTTTGCCCAGGATCTCGCCAATACCGATAAAGCGGACGTCACTTCGGATACTTCGGAGAATAACCGCGGCATAATGATCACGATTTTCCCGAAGATAGCGGATATACGCCTCCATTTGAGTTTGGGTCCAGTGATAACCCTGGAGGCGCATTTGCTCCAAAGCGCGATCCTGGTCTTCACGTAGAATCTGAAGGGCCCTCGCTGGAGTTCCATCGGTTTTGGCCATCTCCCAATGAGCACGGAATTCTCCTTCAAGGGTCTCCCAAAGACCCAGATGTTCATGAGGTTGTTCTTGGGTCCCGAAGTGGTTGCCATGAGAAGGGTCGTCCAACGCCCAAGAACCATGAATAGGCAGAAGACGGCCGCCATGGAAATCCCGACGCAAAAGCGCCTTAACGGCGGCACTATGGCCCAACCAACTGCGCTCGGCCGCGTCGAAGTAGTATTTCCGCCAGGCGTTGCCAAAGTGCTCATCGGAGTCAATTTCGATATGCAAGTAGGGCTCCGGCTTGCGAACCGATCCCGACTTACCGGCACGACCATTCTTCAATGCCTCAATTGAAATCAATTCCGGACTACAAAGCCCCGAATTCCATCGAAGTCGAGTGACTCCGGGCTCAAACCGGGGATTGCGGATGAGCTTCTCAATGGGGCTCCCCACGCGGACAACATCAGAGAGGCGTTCACGCAGAAACACGCGATCCAAAGCGCAAGGAACCTGCAGCGCAAAAGTCGTCTTGGGTTTCCCCTCAACAACTCGTTGCACCGTCGCGGCATGATGATTGACACTCAAAGGGGTTGCAATCACCGCCACGTCAGGCAAAGATCTATCATTGGCGCGCCGACCGGCGCTATCACGCATAAATTCATCCAACGCCATTTCAGTCGCAACCGGATTGCGCATCTGATGAATTTCGACGATGTTGCGCCCAACCTTCAGGAAGGCCGAACCTTGTGTAACCACCTTGCTATTCGGAATTGCTTCTTCAATCCAACGCACCAACGTGGCCGTGATGATCTCCATCAAGACATTGTGGCACTCTCGCATAGTGTTAGAAATGATGGTGCGCTGGAATTCAGAAACCAAACGCTTGATCTCCCCCTCCAGTTCTTTCACGACGTCCGAATACACGCCCGACTGTTTCAGGGCGTTTGCCTTCAAAGCATTCGCCGTATTGATCTCGGCTTGAAGCTCTAGGCGTCGCACTGCCGTACTGTAGCGAATTTCGGCCTGCACAGCCGCTTCGATAAACTCTTCTTCCGCCAGGCCGAAAACGATATAAACCTTGCCGGGAAACACGGGTTTGCAATCTGGGCCGGTAGAAACCTTCCGAAACCCCAGAAGCAACATCAAGAATCGCTCACGCAGCGTGTAATAAGCCAATTCTTCGGCCGATTTCGCCGCCAGAATAGCCTTGGCACGCTCGCGATATCCGGAATCAATCTTCTCCAATTCACATTCGATCCCGGAAAGGCGGCGTCGATGCGTGGAAAGAAGACCATCCGAGCGCTTCAAGTCCATGTAAATCAAACCGCCAGTCAGAATCACGGCATCATCATTGCGGCGAGCGGCTTCCCGTAAAGCGCAGTGAAGGACGTTTTCTCCAAGAACCCGATTATGCACCAGCCCAAGATGCGGACCGTTCACAACGAGGACCGCAGGCGCTTCAAGATCTTTCACGGGGAGCACAAACGGCTCCACGAGGGTCCCCTCGCGAAACTTGATGCCTTTCTTGTCTGCTTTGGCGATTTCTTCAGAGGTCAACAGGCGACCCATACCCGATTCGGACGGCGTCCCCTGCGACTTGGTAACGGTGTGCCCCAAGAATTCACGCGCCTTGGCATCAATCATGCCCTTCGGCACAACGCTCTTCAGATATTCGTACAGACGATCGAAGTTACGGCTATTGGCAACGAACTTCTTGATCAGGTCACCACGACCCTCAAGCCATACGATCTTAGCCAAATGCCTCTCCACCGAACGTTCGCTAAGCGTAACGTTGGCGGCTTTCAAGGCATCCTCGAATTTCGCATTAAGCGCAGCACAGAGTTCTTTCGCGGGATTATCTTTCAACATGACACCCCCGCGCACCATCTCCATGGCCGCATTGTTGAGCCCGGCAATCGACTTCCAAATCGTGGACTTCTTACTCGACTTCATGACGAACCTCCCCAAACAAAAAGGTGTCCGATTTGGACACCCGACTCGATTGTCAAAGACCAATCACTGCCTTAACTTTAACAACCACGCACTTTGCCACAAGGTGTTAATAACCCCGCACGTTACCTTATTTTTTAATAAATGCAAAACCAACTTTCTACCTCCCGTGGACCCAAATGCTTCGCTTTTTTCCCTTGTTCCACGCCGGCCGCCCCTTCCTAGCCAGAGAAATTTTCCGCCGGACGGCGAGCGTCCGCGGCAAACCTTTATTCCAAGCGGCCTGCCCTCTCCGCTTGGCGGCAATCTTTTTCTTCACTTCCTCGCTCCACGGCCGGCCCTTATTCCAAGCCACGCGGCCACGATGGGAAGCCGCGATGCGCTCCTTATGCGCCTGCGTTAATTTGCGCCCCTTGTTCCAGGCCGTCCGCTTTGAATCCATATACGTTGATATCAGATCAACTTTTTATATTTTAAATAACGACCCAACGAATCGTGAAAACCACCGGTATATTTTTCGTGCGTCGCGTCATGTTGCATATCTTTATAAACCGCGAGCGGCTCGGCCCAGTGAGCCCCCTTTATTTCGGAAGAATCAATCTTAAATGCATCGCCTTCACAAGCATACAATTTATATTTATGCCGCACGTGATGATTGTGCCGCGGATGCAATTCATCGGACGTATAATAAGCAATCTCTTTGAGCGGCTTGCCACTGATGCCGAGCTCTTCGCTGAATTCCCGCGCCGCGGCCGCGTCATACGGCTCGCCCGGATCAACATGCCCGGCACAGGAATGATCCAACCGACCACTCTTTCTCTCTTGAATTAAAATATCGCCATTGCCGCGCGTCAGATAAACCGCCACCACCCGGTGCAAAAGTTCTTTATCATGCGCTTCACCTCTCAAAACTTCACCCAAAACATTGTCTTGCTCATCCACCCACGCAACTTTCTGCCGCAAATAATCTCCGGTCATCAATTCATTATCCCAAAATATCTTTAACAGTTCCAGTATCCGAAAGCCCAAACAAAAAACTACCCCGAAGGATAGTTTTTTGAATCGCGGTTACAAACCGGAAGCGGTTTCAAAGCGTCCGGCGCCTCCGGCGCCGCCGGTGTAAGCGCAAGAATATCCTACGCCGCCGGAAACACCAATACCGGCACCGATATTCAAGTTGGTTCCAACGGCATAAACGGAACCACCCGCGCCGCCGCCGCCGCTATAAGTGTAAGTACCGACTCCGCACGGACCGGGCGAATTCAAGCCGTTGCTGGAAACCGCGCCGTTATTGTTTAAAGAGTTGCCGAGCATCAAAACAATGCCGCCGCCGTTACCACCCGCGGCACCCGCCGCTGCGCCGCCGCCGCCGCCCAAAATAAGTTTGGAAGAATTGGAAACAACCAAAGCCGATCCGGACAAAGCATTGCCATAGCCATTCGCGCCGGCAGTGGCATTGCTGCCGCCCGCGCCCGAACCATAACAATGATGCGCGCCGCCGCCAAGGTCATTCGCAGCCGTGCCGCTTCCATAATAATTAGCGCTATAAGAAGCACAGTGCGGAACGGTGATGCCCGTACCCACGCGGCCTTCGCCTTGCATGCCCGGAGTCCAACCGCCGCGATAACCCAAACCATCGGCCGCAATTTTACCGTTATTGTTAAGAGCGCCGGCAACGCGGAAAGCCAAAACGCCGCCACGAATTCCGTTAAAAGCATTGGCCGTCAAAACCGCCCCGGGATTTACAATCAAAGTATTATAGTTAGGCACGCGCTGCAGCATCACTTTTTGATTGCCGGAACCGGTGCCGATATTTTCATCACCCGTCGCGCCATAAGACCGCTTTTTATCGGTTGTAAACGTCACCGTAGAACCGGAGATGGTTTTCACGCGCAATAATTCATAGTTACCGACGTTCCCAATATAACCGGGCACGCCCTGCAAGTTGATCAACAGAACTTCATCACCCACGGCCAAACAGCCGGAAGCCGGGGTCATGTGCAGCACGGCCGTGTTGGCGGTTAAGCTCAAGACAGAATAATTCACGGCATCGCCGCCCTCGGAACAAGAGCGATTACTGATTAAATTTTGAGTGTTCAAATTAACCGTGCCATTGACCGTCACATTGCCATCACCGGTCACAGTCGGCGGCACAACCACCGGGGGCACAATCACTGAAATCGGGTTGGAATCGTTCACCAAAGTAATTTGTTCTTTCCGCGTCACAAACCCACCCACGCCGCCGTTTGGTAAGCGCGGCGCGGCAATAAGCGTCAAATCATAAACTCCGGTCGGGATATTGTTCAACGCCGGCATCGGGTAACTCAATTCACGGGAGCCGGAGGCCTCAACGGCACCGGAAGAAATATAATATTGCGTAGAAGAATTGGAACGGGAAACCAAAGACAGGTTATAAACAAATCCGTTACCGGTAGTATAGACTCTGGCATAAGCCCAAAGGGAAGAATTTTGATAGTTATAGACGCCGCTCTGGATAACGCCATAAGCGTCGCGCGCGGCCAACTGTTCGATCACCAAACTCGGCGCAACCGGCAAAATCACCGGGATCGGGGTCGGCACGGAAGCAGGCAACGGTTGCGGAATAACCGTCGGCAACGCTACGGGCTGCACCACAATCGGCGCGGGCAAAACCGTCACGTTAAATTTAATGGTCTGCGTGCCGGTATCCCAAACCGTGTTAATATAACCGTCATAAATACCCGCCGCGACATCCAAAACACCGTTCACGCGGCTGGAAACGGTTAAAATCCTGGAATTGAAAACACCCTCCGTTACCGGCGCCTCCACCCGGGCATCCATAGTATAAACGATGCCGTCTTTTACAAAGTTGATGTAATAATTTTTAAGAATCGCCGGCTTCTCATTTTCACCCAAAGTCACGCGCAAGTTATACCGCGCGCCCTGATAAAGATATAAATCGTTGCTGGAAAAAAGCCCTTCACCTAATTTTGTCAAAGCCGGAGTATTCAGAGTGGTGATAACGCCCGGCGCCGGCGGAGCCGGAATCACAGAGGTATTCAAACCAACGTTAGCATTATTATTGGTCGTTGAATTCTGGAATAACGAATCGTCAAAAATGGAAAGCGCTGACGCCAAAAAAGACGGGCGGTACCCCTCCTGCCTCAAAATCGAATCTTGGCGCAGCGTCAAGCCGAACATGAAGAATAACAATAAGACCGCGCCCACCGCTACAATCTTCTGATTTTTAGTCATTTTTTCCATAATGATAATTGATCCACTGAAAATCGGCCCCAAAAGCCGATTCTTGAAATGTTTATTTTACTCATAAAGTATAGCAGATTATCATGAATTTGTCAATAGTGCCGCCAAATCCCCTCTTAAAACTACGGGCTTATGGCCATACTCCCGTCTTTATAACCCGGGCCCGGAATGTCGTGCATCAAATAACGATTTTCATATTTAAAATTATAACAACTCATCCGCCCAAACCACCTTTTGTTCGGGATAATCGTTCGTACAAAATAAATCCACTAACTACAACCCCCGAACCAACTTAAATTCCAGCACCAGCATATTTTCATCATCGCCTATCTCTTTGCCATAAAAACCTTTAAAGATCTCTCTCTGCTCTTTTTTGGAAGCATAAGGTTCGTGGCCGATAATTTTAACCGGCAAATCACCAAATTTTACAATAGATTTATTAATGATTTCACCAATCGCCACATTCTTTCCGGTATCACTATCCCAAATTATCACCTTATTCCCAACATTCAAATGAACATATTTGTCACCATAACGATACGTTTTATATTTTTCCCCGTTCAAAATCTTCTTAATTAAATTATGCGCGAAACCAATTTTTGTAAGAGTATCATCCATATTTTCTGGCGGGGGCACAAGGATTTGAACCCTGAAATTCCGCTTTGGAGGCGGACGGTTTGCCGTTAAGCCTATACCCCCTTAATACTTCATCATCTTAGCATGAAAACATCTCTTGAACAATCT
>CAYHSY010000016.1:0-17613 GCA_964359435.1 uncultured Candidatus Saccharibacteria bacterium | reverse complement strand
GCCCCCACTTGGAATCGAACCAAGGTCTGCGGATTAAGAGTCCGTAGCTTTACCACTAAGCTATAGGGGCGACGGAATCCATCCCACAAATATACCCGGCCGCGATACTTGGGGTGAATTCTTATGCCTATATAATATACCAGAACGCGCCGACAACGCAACAGCCAAAAAATGTGTTATTCTCCGGATAGCCCTTTCTAGGAGAGCAACGTGAGAAAACACCAATATACGACTGGAAGGGAAATGCGGCTCATGAGGCGGCTGACGGAAGAACGCTTGCATCCCTGCGTGCCCATTTGGGTCATACCCGGCGGAAAAAGGCTCGAACGTAAAACCGCGGGCGCGGTAGGGTTTGACGCCTTCATTCGGGCCATTGTATCGCCGACGGAAAAAGATCCCGAAAATCCTGTTTTCCGCAGAACGCTGTTCGACTTCGAAAACATGCCAAACGATGGCCGCACCGAACTGCAAGTGAACCCTGTGCCGCGCGAAGGCGGCATCCAAAACGGCACCGAACTCGCGTACGACATGGAGCCGGGCGAGTCGGTGCTCGTGGGCATCGGGTTTGTGACGGCTATGCCTTTCCCGATTTTTTATTGGGTAGCGCCGCGGAGCGGTCTGGCTTCGGTGCACAAAGTCACCGTGGCGAATGCCCCGGGAACGGTGGACCCCGATTATCGGGGCGAAGCCGGTGTGGTGGTATTGAACGGCAGCCCGCACAGATTCCGCCTGCGACACGGCATGCGCATCGCCCAAATTGTTTTCCAGGAAGCCCTCATCCCTGCTTTTGTTCCGGTGGCTCACCACGCCGAACTTGGAGCAACCATCCGCGGAACCGGCGGCTTCGGCTCAACCGGATTGATGTAACCACCCCCCCGATTATCTCACGGAACCGGGGGTTTTTGTTTTGCAATGTTAAATAAAAATCCCCACTGCCTTAGAAATAAATGGGGATGGGATTGGAATTGGAATTGGAATTGGCGGGGTTTGACTCTGCTTGTGCGCGCGCTATCGCCTTCACCAGACAATCCAGAGCATCCTGCCCACGCCCCTTGGCTATAGCCGCTTCAATAGCGCAGTTACGAACAAGCAAAGGACCGTCCGGATCAGCCGGCGTGGCAGCTTGTTGAGCGTCGGCCTTACGCTGGAAATGCTCGGCAATTTCGATAGCCAACAAAGCGCCCAGTCGGGCATCCAAAACAAGCGGATCTGTATTCCAGGGAGCGATTCGCCGCACAACCCACCACATGGAGTTGACGTTTCGATTCTTCAGCGGACTTTCTGTGCGTTCCCCATCATCGGCGTTGCCGGACAACCATTCCGGCTTTTGAGGCCGGACGATAGGCCGGTAGCCATAGCAGAACCAGCCGTGATCCGGATCATCCCCTCCCAAAAGATCGGCGACCTCGAACCGCGCGAAGGCCAACGCGCTTGCCAAACGGGTGACTTTATATTCCAAACGCGCTTTGCGCCGGTTCAACTCATTGAGTTCACCGAGTTTCAAGCGAGCTTCCTGAAGGCCTTCGTCCAACAAATCCAACGCCGCGGCATCACCCGCGTCCGCGCACGAAGCACGCAAACCCTGAAGCTTATCCGAAGAATGGTTGTTGCCACGAAGAAACTCAACGAGATTCTCGATGATTGACTCAATGGTGGGGGATACCCGGTCAACATCAATCAGCACCGACACGGGAATCTCGCCTGTCTCGGCATCGGATTCAGCCATTTCTCCGGCTGACGTCGCGCAACCCGCCTCAACCGAGCCATCGTCCCCAAACACCGGCTCTTCCGACGTATCAGGCACAACCTGTGTCGCCCCGTCCTTTGGCGCCCGCCCACCCCGCATGAGAGCCACAAGCAACCACGCGGACACAACCATGGCACAAACGACCAAGACAACCCAGGCAACCGCTTCGATCGCGCTCATGACGTTTCTCCCGAATACGAGTTTTCAAGGTCCTCTTTAACTAATTTAGATTATCGCTTTTTTAATAAAAACACAAACACTTAGTTTGGTTTTAAGTCGGCAATATGATATTATGATGTGGAAATCATCATCGCCCTTGTAAGCATAGCTTGCAAGGGCGGTGCTCAGAAAATATGTAAGTTGGCTTCGCATATTTTCCTCGTTTGCCCTTGTCGTTCAACGGATAGGATGGCTGGCTTCGAACCAGCAGATTGAGGTTCGATTCCTCACGAGGGCACAAATTAAAATACGGCTTAATGCCGTATTTTAATTTCCATGCTTGTCGTGAGGAATTGAACAAAAGGGGGTCGGGGAAAGGCGTTAGCGTTTCCCCGTGGCGGAAGCTGGGAACCGCTGGGTTCCCAAGCGCAACTCGTTTGCCCCGTGAGCAAACGAGTGAGTAGTGAGAACTCCTCACGAGGGCACAAATTAAAATACGGCTTAATGCCGTATTTTAATTTCCATGCTTGTCGTGAGGAATTGAACAAGGGGTGGGCCGGAGGGGAGACGACCTCATCCCCTCCGTGTAGGAATCCAATTTTATTTATATTCCAAGATATCCCCGGGCTGGCATTTGAGCGCCTTACAAATCGCTTCCAGAGTCGACAGGCGAATCGCTTTTGCCTTGCCGTTTTTCAATACGGAAATGTTCGCCATGGTGATGCCGACTTTCTCGGCAAGTTCGGTGACACTCATCTTCCGCTTAGCCAGCATGACGTCGATGTTTATAATAATCGCCATATCATTAAACAGTTAAATCATTCTCGGATTTTATATCGACGGCACTTTGTAAAGTCCTTTCAAACACAGCCGCGACAGTGGCAATTACAGCAGAAATAAAAGTAGCCAAAATAGCTATAGCAATAAAGCCTGCCGGATCGTCTCCTTCATCTCCCGCAAACGCAAAAGATATCCTTATGTATAACGCGGCCATCACAATGAGAATACTTAATATGATTGCGCAGTATTTTATAGTCCTTAAAGCCCTCACGGAATCCAGCGAGAATACTTTATTCTGACCAATAAGCCCAAGTAATTTGAACGCTTGATACAGGGCAACAAAAAATGCGATGGACGCCAAGTACCCATACACGATGAACGGATCAGAGTAGATACTGAACAGATCTAAGTTTACGGCCCTCCCCTCGGTCAGGGGAAACCGGATCATAATGGCCAGCGCCACGATGCCCAGAGCCACGATCACTACCCGAAGAAATACGGTCGAGCTTTTTTTCATAAGCGATTTTTGTAAATTGGTTATATTTTCATCTTAATTTACCGCTTATCGTTTGTCAATACATATTTATCGTTATCTTTGAATAGGGGGGTGCATAAATAAAAGAATTGGGATAAAAACGCGGACTTGACTTTACAGGGCTATTTTGCTATAACGGAGGCAACAGATCGTTAGTTGGGAGAAAGGCCCCAAGATGGTCTGAAAAGATAGATCGTTGAAAACCGTAGTAGTTTCTTGGTTTTCCCATTCTTTTTTTCGTTCTCCAGTTTTCCATTTTCCTCTTCAAGTCCGGATTTCTGATGGCTGAAACTATCAAGAGCCGGGGCCTCTCCTTAATATAGATAGGGAGGGGTAAATGGTGGCGTTTAATCACAGATCTTGCCGAATGTTTCGGTAAGTGTGGCGAAACGCCGGCGTCAACTTCAGTAACGAGGTGCTACTATGGAAACCCGAAATCTCGTTTCCGATGGGATGGCCAAGGCCCTAGAGGTCGCAAATGCGGCCCTGGGCAAGTCGCAAAAGAAGTCCGACCAGACCGTCGCGAAAGGAGGGGGGTGGAGTGCCATCGTGGAGCGGCTCGTCGCCTTCGTCAAGAAGGCCTTCGTCCTGCCTCGAATGGCGCAGGTGCTGCACAACAGACTCAAGAACCTGCGCGCCAAGAAAGCTGAAATCACGGGGGTTCAGAAGGAACTCCTCGCCATCAACAAGGCGCAGGAAGGCCCGGGGGGCAACCCCATGGCCTTCGTCAACACGCTACGCAGCGAAGCGGCCTTCGTGTCCAACAAGGACAAAGAGGCCGAGATCAAGCAGACCGAGGACGAACTCGCGAGTCTGGGTGAAAACCCCAGGACAACCCGCGGAGAAATCCTGGCAACGGAGGAAAAACTCAAGAACCTCCGCGACGAAAATCACCGGATGGCGAGGGATCTGCAACATGAGCTGGCGCGCGCGCTCATCATGAACGCGTGCCCGGGAGTGGAGGCGGACCCCTGGCCCCGCGATGTTCCGATGGAGATTCACGGCTACCTCCTCACAAAACTCACCGAGGAGGAGCAGAGGAAACTCCAACCGATGCTCGCCGCCCTCTATCTGGAGGGCAAAATGCTCAACAACATCGCGCTGATCTTGGAGGGTTGCCCCGGATTCAAGGTGGATCCTGGGCAGTCGTTGGCCAAAACAGTGGCCAAATACTTTCTGAACGACTTTCTCCCCGAAGCTCTGAAGGAACTCCAGGCCCACATTGAAGGACCGGAGTTCCCGAACCTGCCAGAGGGAGAAAAGCAGGTGCTGCTACTCGGGAAGCAGCGCCTGGAGGCCATCATGGGGGTGGTCCCCCCGCACTTGCCGGAGTGGGCGCGCCGAATCCATGACGCCGAGCGCAATAAGCGCTTGGAGGTCAAAGAGAAGGCGATGTCCGCGCCCCAGGCGGCGACCCCTACCAAGGAGACGCAGCCAAAGGCCCTGAAACCCGCGCGCGAAAGCGTGACGGTGAAGGAACAGCCGGAACCGGAAATCGTCCGGGCAATCCAAATTTTCATCAACAGAAACGGCCTCACGGTGGGGCCGGAAGTGACGAAAAAGCTCATTCAGGCAATCGCGGAGATCAAGAAGGGCGCGCAGGTTGCGACGCCCCTCGGATATCTCTGCGAGGCCCAGAAGGGGCTCTCCGATGAAATCGCCAATGGACTGGACGCTCTGATGGAGGGAGTGCGCGAGCACTTCCGCCAGCAGAAGGACGAGGCCTCCAAACCGCAACGGCCTCCCTTCCAAAAGGAGGACGTGGTGTTGCGGGATACCGACCGGGATGTCGTTCGCTGGCTCAAGCAGGAGGTCTTGCTTGCTCGGTGGGATGATTTCTCGGACGAGACGCGGCGCCTCATCCTCATCTTCTGTGGGGCAGTCCAGAAATTGCTCCCAATCCACCTGACCAGGGAGCAGCTCACGAGAATCGCGGAGTCCCTCGGTGGGGGCTTCACGGAGCTCGTCCAGGAAATGAAGAATCGCCTGAACACCGACCGAAAGGCCGGCTACGAAGAGTGGCTGGCGGAGAAGGCGGGCAAGTCCGTGGCGGAGCCGAAGGCGGAAGTTCCGGCTACCAAGCTGGAGCAGAAGCCCCAGGAACCGACGCAGGCGGCAACCCCGGAGCCGGAGCCGGAACCGAAAAAGCCCGCCCCCACTGAGGCCGTGGCTCACAAGAAGAGCCCACGGTTCAAGTGGGAGGACTTCGCCGACAAAAAGGGCGACGAAGAGATCGTGGAAACCTTGAAGGTCTTCACGCGCTCCAACCGCAACGCCCTCGGGAAGCCCGCCGGTGGACACCTCAAGAAGGCCTTGGAGGCCCTTGGGGGGACTGGAAGCGTCGTGGACGTGCTGAAGCACGTGCGCGACGCGGTCAAGGCCGCCGGCAGACACACGCTCGGTGATGCCTTCAACAAACTGGAGAAGGCCATCGCCCAGCACTACGAAGAGGCGGAGTTGGAGCGGGCAACTGCTCCGACTACGCCGGTCATGGACGCGCCGCCGGATGTTCCGGCGGATGGCGAGCCGCCCGCGACCCCGACGCAGGCGGACGCAGAGGCCCCCAAACAGATGGAGGCCACCGCGTAGGAAAGGGGATGAAATCCAGAGGGCCCATTCGACGGGATGTCGAATGGGCCTTTACAATTTCATCAGCAACGCGTTCGGATCTTATTTGGCAAACGGGATTAGAACCCGTTTACCAAATAAAATCTCTCCGGGTCGCTACAAAATTTTGTGATTTCTGCGTTGCTCGCACTCGAAGTACCCGGAGGGTACATCTTCTTGCTCGCGTCTTGAAATACCAAAATTTCATCGGCAACGCGTTCGGATCTTATTTAGCAAACGGGTTCCTGGCTCCCATCACTTCAAAATGCACATGGCAGCCGGTGGGGCCGTGGGTCAAGCCGGTATTGCCGATGTAGCCGATGGTGTCGCCCTGTAGAATATAATCTCCGACGGAGACAACGTTCCTCTGGTTGTGCGCGTAGCGGGTACGGGTATTATTGGGATGCTCAATGATCACATAACTGCCATAACCCTCATTCCAACCGCCGGACCGGACCTCTGACACCAACCCCTCGGCAGCGGCATAAATCGGCGTACCGCAGCCATTCGCAATGTCTACTCCGTTAAAGTTATGCAACTTACCCCAGTTCCAACCGGTAGTGGGGAGAGCATAATAACCCGGAAAACTAGGAAGCGCCGAAGCGGTCTTGCCGATGCTCTCGCGCGGTTTGCCGTCGGGAATAATCAAATTAATGCCGGCCGCAAGACCCCTGGATAGGACCCTGGCGTTGTATCTGACGATGCGCGACTCCGGCACGTTGTAAACGGCGGCGATCGTATCCAGACTCTCGCCAGTCTGCACCTGATGGATCACGCCGGAGATCGGCAAGATAACAATCTCCTGACCCAAACGCAAAGAATTACTTTTAATATCTTTATTAGCCCAATAGACGGTGTTCAAAGAAATGCCGAAATTCGCGGCGATACCGGAAAGCGTATCGCCTTTTTGGACTTTATAAACCATCAAACCATCCCGATGAACGATGTTGGCGCTCAAAGGATTCCCGGTATTCAAAAGCGCCGAATCTTCAATAATTAAATAACCGACGTCCGCGCTTTCCATCAGGAGGGGTTCTTCATCCGGGGCGGAGGTATTTTCAACCAGGGCGCCTTCCGAGCGCCCCGCGAGCGGCACCGAGATGTAAAAGGCACCGCGACCCGGAGTATAACCGAGGTCCTCCGCCAACGCGCTTTTCAAATTGGCTTCCAAACTGAAATGCGCGATGAGCCCGGTAAAAATAATAACCACTGGTATCAAACCAGTCGCTTCTTGAAGGCGCCCCAGAAGGCGCTGTAAGGATTTCCATTTTTCGGTTATAATTTCAGGCATAGACAGGCGACGGATAACGGACAATCAACGCCAGGTAATACTTACATAATATACCATAAATGGACCCGAATCTCAATCAACCGCAAGAACGAGCCGTAAAACACCCCCGGGGGCCGCTTTTAATCGTTGCCGGAGCCGGATCAGGCAAAACGCGCACTTTAACACACCGCATCGCCCATTTGATCAAGAATGGCATCAAGCCGGAAAGAATCCTCGCCATCACTTTCACCAACAAAGCCGCGAACGAGATGAAAGAGCGGGTAGAAAAACTTCTTACAACATCGGACAGCGGACATCGGACATCGGACGCGCCCTATGTGGGCACTTTCCATGCTTGGGGCGCGAGATTTTTACGGCGCGAGGCAATCCGGCTAGGCCGAACAGCCGGTTTCTCAATTTTCGACGACGATGATTCCAAGCGTCTTATAAAAGAAATTTGCAAAGAAAAGAATATCCCGAAAGAAAAATACAATCCGGCCGCTTTTGGCGCCAAGATTTCCAAGATCAAAAACGAGCTGCTGGACATAGACGATCTCCGCGCCGAGTTGTCGCCGTTTTCACGCCTTGCGGCCGATGTTTATGAAGCATATGAAGCCGCGCTCGCCCGCAATAACGCTTTCGATTTCGATGACCTTTTAACCAAAGTGGTGGTGGCGCTTTCCAAAGACACCGTACTCCTCGGGAACTATCGCAACCGTTATGATCATGTGTTGGTGGACGAATACCAGGACACCAACGCCGCGCAATATCGGCTGATAAAAATGCTGGCCGGCACGCATAATAATTTAAGCGTCGTTGGAGATGATGCCCAAAGTATTTATAAGTTCAGAGGGTCAGATTTCCGGAACTTTTTGAACTTCGACAAGGACTGGCCGGAAGCAACCGTCATCACCCTGGAAGAGAATTACCGCTCGACTGGCAATATCATCGCGGCGGCCTCGGCCCTAATCGGACACAACACGCTCCAAAAACCTAAATCACTTTGGACGCAAAACGAAAACGGTTCGAAAATTATCATCAACGGCTTCAACGGCGAAGACGACGAGGCATATTTTATTGTCGGGCGCGTCATGGCGCTGTTCCGCAACCCCAACGCCAATCCGGAGGTGGCTATTCTTTACCGCACCAACGCCCAATCCCGCGCCATCGAACACGCGCTGATGCAAAATGGCATCCCTTACCGCATCTACGGCGGACTGCGTTTTTATGACCGCATGGAGGTGAAAGACCTGCTGGCGGCCTTCCAATACGCGGCAAATCCGCAAAATGAACTGGCAGCCGAACGGATCCGCAAAAATTTTAATAAGGGCGAAGCGGCCGCGCTCCTAACCGAACTGCCGGCCCTCGGTAAAACCGCCAAGATAATTGATATTATAAATTTTTTCCTGGAAACCACGGATTACATAAATTATATCCGTGGAGAAAAAAACGGCGACGAGAGGGTGGAAAACGTCAATGAGTTTATTGCTTTTGCCGGAACCTTTGATCACTTGGGGCTGGATGCTTTTCTGGAACAGGTATCGTTAGTCGCTTCCGTTGATCTGCCGAATGGCAGGCCCGATTCCAAGGGTATTACTAAAACCGTGGTGACACTCCTTACGGCCCATGCCGCCAAGGGCTTGGAGTTCAACCAAGTATTCGTAGCCGGCTGTTCCGAGGGGCTTTTACCGCACGAAAGATCAATTGGAAAAGACGAAGAACTGGAGGAGGAGCGGCGATTGATGTATGTAGCCATGACTCGCGCGCGGAAAGAATTGACGCTTACCTTCTACGGCACACCGTCCAGATTTTTGTATGAAATACCGGCGGAACTCACCGAATATAAGGATTTCTCGCCTAACCGCCGACGAACGCTCGCCTCGTTTGAGGACGAGGACTATATAAGTTACGATTAATCGTAATATGGGACAACCTCTTGGACAGCATTTTTTGAAAAATCTTAAAGCGGTGGAAGCGGCTCTAGCGGCTTTAAACCTGCAAAAAGGTGATTTTGTGGTGGAAATCGGGCCTGGTAAGGGAGTTTTGACCCAGCCATTAGCCGATAAAATCAAGGATTTAAGCGGAAAACTGATCGCAATCGAAAAAGATTTAGCGCTTGTTGATAACTTGTTGAAAAGTCGTAGCGGAGCGGAAATTATCGAAGGCGATGCCCTGAAAATCCTTGAAAATCCCAAGTTTTTGGCCAAATTACCCAAAAACTGGAAAATAATCGGAAATATCCCATATTATATCACCGGACACCTGCTCCGGATATTAGGGGAGATAGATAATCCGCCACAGATGGCGGTTTTAATGGTCCAAAAGGAAGTAGCGGAACGAGTGACGGCCAGACCGCCAAAAATGAATCTTTTAGCCGCCGCCACGCAGATTTGGGCCGATATTTCCATTATTTTCCGCTTGAAACCTGGGGATTTTGACCCGCCGCCGGAAGTGGAATCAGCTATAATCGAATTGGCTACGAAATACGAATATGCGAAAGAGGAATTGAATAATTATTATAAGCTCATCCACGCGGCGTTCAAACAGCCAAGAAAGACGCTGTTGAACAACCTAGCCGAAAGGTATGGATTAGAAAAAGCCGCAATTCTACCCATTTTAGAAAAAGTTGGTTTTGGTGAGAAAACTAGAGCTCAAGAATTAAGCGTGGAACAGTTGCTGCAACTCTCTAATAATTTTTAGATTGGGGTTTTCCACTCCTTATCAACACCTTCTCCACAAGTCGGGCTGCTATAATAATAAGGTACACGCGTATATAAAAATGCGTGTGCGGCAATAGATGCTCCAGTTTTTAAAAATTGGCTCGAAGGTGGTTTTGATACTTGGATTACCCATAATCCTCGGTGTTTTTATTGCTTTAATTTCCACCGATTCCGAAAGAACAAACGCCGGGTTACCGACCAAGCCGACCGCCCCGGCTATAGTCGCCACTCTTGATGCGGCGGGGGCCAAAGAAGCCGCTGATTTATTATTAAAAGATCTAGCCGCCCAAAAAAATTCCACGCAAGCATTGGCCGAAGTCATTTCCAAACAACTTATAAACGAAAACCCAACCGGACCGGTTCTGGACGAGGGTCTTAAAAAACTGAGGGCGCCGGACGTTTCGGAAATAATCAATAACTACTTGAAAGATGGGGCGGATAATTTTAATTATCAAGCTCTAAAGCCGGAAATAAATGACACCGACTTGTCCGTCATCGCCGATCGGAGTCCTGAAGCATTGGATGCCTATCTCCAAAAGTTTTTAGGAATCCTGGCCCAGATTTATAAAAATCGGGCACCACAAACGGAGGCGACATCCGATCCGCGGGGCGCGGCGGGAGAGTTGGCGGGCATTTACGGAGATTACATGGCGCGGCTTTACGGACTCGCAGTACCGGAGCCGCTGGCGCCGGCTCACAAAAAACAGATTGCTTCGGTAGCCGCCACCAAAAAAATCTTTGAAATCATGCGCGACTATGATAACGACCCCCTGGCCGCGGTCCTGGCCTTGAATTCGCTGAATGTTATACAAGCAGAAAACGTTGATATTTACAGAGAAATGGCGCGTGTTATCGCGGAAAACAAAGCCGGCAAATTATGAACCGCAATAATCAAAACATCCGGGCCCTCGCTGCAGCCGCGCTACTCGCGCTCATGGCCCCGCTTTTCGCCGCCGCGCAAAGCGAGGATTCATTGCTCAGCCGGAGTGAACTCTATTTAGCCCAGAATGCGGCGGCGGCGGCGGAATTTACGGCCGCAACCGCAAATTTAGGGCAATCAATCGCCGCTAGCGGCATACCGGGGGCATTACCGGTTTTTGATGCCGGATTACATGCGCAGAATGTCATTGAGGCGGAAATGGAATTAGACCATGCCGCGGCTAAAGTGACGGAGGTCCAGTTGAGTATAGGGGAGGAGATCCTTAAAGCGCTGGAAAAAGTTCTCTACGAAAACCTCAAGAAAAAAATCTTGGATATGGTGGTGGACCAGATCATCGGTTATATCCAGGGCGAAGGGTCGCCGCGCTTCATCACCGATTGGGAAGGATTTTTTGGAGATATCGTGCAGGGCACCACGGGAGATCTGGTTAAAGAACTGGGGCTCGGCTTCCTATGCTCGCCTTTCAGCTTGCCGGTGCGGCTAAAGATAGCCGCGTCGCTCGTGCCTGTGGAACGTTTTAAGACCAAATTCGATTGCACCCTGGACCAAATCGTCGGGAATGTCAATAATTTTTTTGAGGACTTCAGGAACGGCGGTTGGAAGGCCTACGCGCTCTCTTGGGAGCCGCAAAACAACTATTACGGTGCCGTTTGGCTCGCGTGGGACGAACAACAAAACCGACTGGCCCGCAAATTATTTGCCGCCGCGAACGAAGCAATTGCAAATGACGGCTGGCTGGGCGTCAAAAAATGCTATGATCCGGCGACAGGCGAAGAAATCTCTTCCGATTTAGGAGTCCACGCCTCGGCCAACGCGAATTGCATTATCGTAACCCCCGGCAAGGCGCTGGGGGACTTGGCCAGCGAAGCATTGGCCACCGATCTGCACTGGCTCGTCAACGCCGAGGACTTAAGCTCGTATATCGCCTCGATCACGAACGCGCTTATCAACCGCGTTATTAAAGAGGGCGTGGGCCTTTTGGGCGTTTCTACTCCATCCGCGCCGCAGCGTGTCGGCACGCGCGATACTCTGGGTAATTTGATTTTTGATGCGGGCAATATCCCAGCCGGCGCGCGGCAAGCCAACAGCCAGTACCAAAACACTATCGGCAGCGCCAATGTCCAGGAAACAATTTTCGGGCAGTCGGCCAGCAGCACCAAAAATCTCATCAAAAAGCAACTCGAGGGCCTGCGCGACGCGCGAGGCGCGGCGGATATATCCATGAACCAGCGCCTGAGCATTGAAAACAACTATCTGACGGTGCTTAGAGCCTTGCGTACCTGCCAAGAGGCCAATTTTGGACTGGCGGCTGGAGCGACAACCACCACCCAAATCAACAACCAGTTAACTGTCATAAATAATTTGCAATCGGACATTCTGGAAAACCGGGGGGTACTGGCGCAATATGATTTTGCCATCCGGGAATTAACAGGCCTGACAGAGGCGCAGGTAGTGGCGAATCTTTCCCACTATCAGAATCTTTTAGCCGGACTCACGGAGGCATTGAATTTGAAACAACGCGCCGCGGAAGAATTGGCTTTAGCCGGAGCGACCATAACCTCTCTCACCGCCGCCGCAAACGACAAGCTGAACCAGTGCAAGCAGGGACATCAATAAATAAAATATGCCGGCATTCTTAAAAAACTTCCGCGGATTGTTCGCAGCCGTCCTGATATTGGCCGGAGTCTTAGCCATGGCCGCGCCGGCGATGGCGCAAATACCAGGCCTTGGAAGAGCCGGCAGCACAGAAACCGGACGGCAGGCGCAACTAGGAGAATCGAAGTTAGCGGCCGCAATAAAAGCAGCTACAGAATCAGAATTAGTAACCGGATTAAAAGCAGCCGCCTCGTCGCTCCTGGGCCTCGCCGCTTATTATACGGCACTGGCTTCGGGTTACGTCGCCAGTTGGGTTTTTCAAGGAGCCGCTTATGCCATAGAAATAGGCATGGCTTTAAATGCCTCCATAATCAAGAGCCCATCCGTCAAACTGGGTTGGACCATGACGCGCAACTTCGCGAACCTCGGCTTTGTTCTGGCCATGATCTTCATCGCCTACGCTACCATGCTCCGCCTTCAAAACTACGACATTAAAAAAATGCTGGGACGGTTGGTGGTTATCGCCCTGCTCATTAATTTCAGCTTGGCAATTTCCGGCGTCATTCTGGATTTCTCCCACAAAATAAGTAATTTATTTATAGACAAGATGGGTGTTGGGCCGAATGCCGTGGCCAACTTAGCCGGCGCCATCAATGTGCAGAGGGCCCTTGATACGCGAGGACCACTGCAATACACGATCCAAGAAATTGATTCCGGTATATTTGAACCGGGTAAAAACTCTCTGCAAGCGCTTGCAGGCATCGTATTCGCCACCACCTTCACGGTTTTAACCGCCATAACTTTGGGATTAATTTCCGTCATGATTTTTATACGTTATTTATGGATTATCGGTCTTTTGATAGTCGCACCCCTGGCTTGGCTGTCGTTTGTTTTCAAGCCGGTGGAAAGATATTTCAGCATGTGGTGGGACAAACTAATTAAATGGGCGATGTATCTCCCCATCCTGATGTTTTTCTTGTACTTGACGGTCATTACTATGGTGAACTTCAAAACCGATCCGGCCTCGCCCGCGGGCATTATTCAGCAGACCAGCTCCGTAGGGGTTTTTGTGGAAACCGCAGTGGGGACAACCTTCGCGTCTTACGCGCAAATAGCCGTGGCCTTGGCCTTCATGGTTATGGGACTTTATATTGGTGAAAAGTTCAGCATCATGGGCGCGGCGACGGCGATGGCGTATGTAAAGAGGTCGCGATCTTGGGCGCTGGAGAGGGTAAAAGGCGGCGGACGATTGCTGAATCCGTTCGCGATCAGCGTAGGAGGTAAAACCGTAGGAGAAAAGCTGGCCGTCGGCTTGACCAAGATCGCCCCCGGACGGACTTTTGAAGGCGCGATCAATACCATTGAGGGCTTGGTGCGGGCCAACACGGCGCGAGTGGAAACCGCCAGAAAAGAATTTGACGCGATCAAAAGCGAGGATCGTTTGCTGGCGATTGCCGGCAGCCGCTTCTTGAACGACGCGGAGTCCGCGGCCATCTTGGAAACACTGACTAAGAGAAAACTGGCCAAGAAAGTCGGCCACGACCGGATGATGGATTTGGCCAAACGGGCGGCGCCTTTCGGCGGCACAAAGATTATAGAGAAAATCAGGCCGGACTTAGTCAGCGACACGACAAAAATCGAGAAAATTGTCCGCGGCATGAAACCGAAAGAGTTATTCGAAACCATTGATCCTGAGGCGCTGGAAAACCCGATGGTCGTTGCCACGCTAACGGACGAACAGAGAAAATATCTGGCCAAGGGTGAAGAGATAACGTATGGGGCAATCACTTCATATCTTAAAGGACTTGAAGCCGCGATTGTGGAAGGAATAGCGGCCAACAAAAAAGAGGGCAAGGCCGAGAATGAAGGACTGCTGAAGATCCCGGCCGTGGCCGCCGCCTTGAGGAATACGTTGCTCTTAGAGCGCATACGGGAAATAAAATGGCAAAAAGAGGATGATGTGCCGAAGAATCTATGGAATATTATTTCGTTCCGCCCTCCCATCAATCCCGAATCGGCGCCGGGCGAACCGGAGATGACCCAGGAGGAGAAAGAGAAGAAGGTTGCCGAATTGGAAACCTTGGCGTTAGCCAAGCATGAAGAAGTCAATACACTAGAGACCGCCGGAGATAAGAACGGCGCGGAAAAGGCGGCTAAAGAACAAGGAGAAATAGAAAAACAGATAGAAGAGATTAAAAAGACCTACGCGGTATAAGCTGAAAATATGGACGACGTTAAAATAATCAAAAGTGTTCTGGACTTGCCGGAGGCCATCAAAGAGTGGCTGGCTTCCACACGACTGACTTACTTGAATATAGACATGAATCGACAACTGGGCATCAAAGACGACCTGGGAGTCGTCATACCAATGTTGGTAATGGACTTGGTCATGGGCAGGGTTAGCCCCAAAAATTTTGTAAGCGAGCTTTCCCATCGCCTTGACTTAAGTCACAGCTCGGCCAGAATCGTCGCCCAAGAAATCGAAGATAAAATGTTACGCCCGATTGAGAACGACCTGAGAACGGAGTTGGGGATCGATATCGGGCTGCTGCGGTTCCCGGCAGAGGAGTCGCCAAAATCCCTCACCACGAGCGGCCCCCTCACTTTAGGAAAGGGAGAAGAAATTCCTGAGAAAATAATTCCTCCTTTTATAAAGGGGGTGCCCGAAGGGCGGAGGATTTTGGAGCCGGCGCCAACAAGCGGACCACTGATACTCCACGCCGAGAAAGAAGAAGCGCGCCCGCCCACAATCCCGCCGCGGCCAACATTTTCAATCCGCATCCCCCTGAACCAAAAAAAATATGTACCTCCGCCGGTTAAGGCGCGGATAGAGACGGGGGACGGGGAGCGTGGAGCGCGTAGCATGGAGCTTGGAACGCGTAGCATGGAACGAGGAGCACGGAATCAAGAACAAAAAAAGTTGCCGGTTCTGCCACCGATGGGGGCGCTTTCTAGCATGGAGCTTGGAACACGTAACATGGAGCAGGGGACACGTAACATAAGGCAGAGGACACAGGCGGATCCGTTTGTGAAAAGAGTGGTAAACTATATCGAGTGGAGGACCCCGCTATAATAATTAAAAATGCAAAAATCAAAGTTCAAAATTATGGCATCGTTTCGCGATGATTTAAATTTTTGAACTATTGTTTGTCGTTTTGACATTTGATTTTTAATATTTGATTTAATCTTATGCAATACCAAGTTCCTCAATTTATTGAAACAGAAGACACTATCTTGGGACCCATCACCATCCGCCAATTTATTTATATTTGCGTTGGTACGGGAATCATTTTAGTATCTTATTTATTCCTAAATACTTTCGCCTGGATAGTTTTAATGGCTATCATCGCCCCCATAACCGCCACGCTGGCTTTTGCAAAATATAACGGGCGGCCTATAACCAGGGTGCTCGCATCCATGTTCGGCTACCTCTGGAAACCGCGTATTTACGTGTGGCGCCGCAAGGAAGAAATTGAAGCCGCGCGGGCAGCGGCCTCCCAGAAACACGCCTCGCCCCTGCAATCACTCTGGCTCCGCATCAACGCCGGCAAAGAACTTATTTCCAAGCGCGAAAAATTCCCGCCCAAAAAACCGGAAGACCAGTTTGATCTGCTTCGAAAAACCACGGGCGAACAGGAAGCGGCAAGGAGGGTGGACTACCGGTAGTTCAGAAAACAAATATCAAAATGCAAAAATATGGCATTACGCCATAGCGGAATGATTTAAAAAATTTTTCATTTTAAATTATCATTTTGATTTTTGAATTTTTAATTTTACACTAATATTGTATGCCCCAAGAAGAGGCGCGGCCAACTCAAGAGTTTGTGGACATCGAATCCGTGGAAAACGGCGTAATTGTGCTTAAAAACGGCTCGTTGCGTCGAATTTTGATTGTTTCCGGCATCAATTTTGACCTGAAATCGGAGGATGAACAAAAAGTTATCATCGCCGCATATCAAAATCTTCTAAACTCTCTAAAATTTTCGCTGCAAATTTTTATACATTCACGGCGCGTAAATTTGGACGCCTATCTCGCTAAATTGGAAGGGCGCGTTCCGGACGAACCAAATGAACTGCTGCGGTCGCAGATTACCGAATATATCAGCTTCGTAAAATCCTTTGTCGGCAAAAATCCTATCATGACCAAAGCTTTTTTTGTGGTGGTGCCTTTTGACCCGATTCTGCTCCCGGGAGCGGCTAAGGCGGCCGGCGGCGGCATCATGCGCCTTTTTGGGCGAGGCAGGAAGGCACAACCCGAAGCGGGCGAAGCCAAGCGCCATCTTTTATCTCAAAACATAGAGCAGCTGGACCAACGCGCCACGGCAATCATCGCCGCGCTCGCGCAGACCGGCCTGCGAGCGGTGCCACTGGAAAATGAAGAGGTGGTGGAGTTGTTTTATAACCTATACAATCCGGAAAGCGTGGAAAGAAAAGGGATAACCCCGGACAATGCCTAATTATTCTAATTAACCTAAATAATTTCCAATTATCAATTCTCAATCTACAAACGGATTTCAAAATTGGTTCATTGATTGAAAATTGTTGATTAAAAATTGAAAATTTTAGTTGATCATATGCCCAAAGACATCGAAAATTTAATAGCTCCTCCGGCAGTGGAAATCAATCCAACCTATCTACGAGTTGGCAATAAACTGGCCCGGACGCTTTTTATCTTTACCTACCCCAGATATCTTTCTACTGGCTGGTTCTCGCCGGTCATTAATCTGCCCAATTTATTGGACATTTCCATCTTTATCCACCCGATTGACTCCAATCTGGCCCTGAAACGGCTGGAGCGCAAAACCGCGCAGATCCAATCGCAGATTTCGGAAACGGCGGAAAAGGGCTTGGTCCGGAACCCAATGCTTGAAACCGCGTATCAAGACGTAGAAACGCTCCGCGACGAACTCCAGCAGTCACGGGAGGTCTTATTTAACACGGGGGTTTATATGACGCTTTATGCGGACACGCTGGAAGAATTAAACCGATTGGACTCCGAAATAACCTCTTTCTTGGAAGGCCGCCTGATCTACACCAAGCCGGCCGGTTTTCAGCATACGGAAGGGTGGATATCTTCGTTGCCCCTGGGACTCGACAAACTGGAAATCCAAACACCCCTAAACACTTCGCCCATATCATCATTCTTCCCGTTCGTGTCGGCCAATTTGACCGGAGAGGAGGGCATCCTTTACGGCGTTAATACACTAAACAACACCCTAATTATCTTCGACAGATTTTCTTTGGAAAACGCCAATATGG
>CAYHSY010000015.1:1702-18366 GCA_964359435.1 uncultured Candidatus Saccharibacteria bacterium | reverse complement strand
GGTATCACGATTGCTTTACATCACTCGGAATACGAATCAGAAAAGCGTCACTACGCGCACATCGACGCCCCTGGTCACGCCGATTATATCAAGAACATGATTACCGGCGCCGCCCAGATGGACGGTGCGGTTTTGGTTGTTTCCGCGGCTGACGGCCCCATGCCTCAAACCCGCGAGCACATTTTGCTGGCTCGCCAGGTCGGCGTGCCGGCGTTGGTGGTTTTCTTAAACAAAGTAGATATGGTGGACGATCCGGAGCTTATTGATTTGGTTGAATCCGAAGTCCGCGAACTTTTGAAGAAATACGATTTTCCGGGTGACACCACCCCGATTATCCGTGGTTCCGGTTTGAAGGCCTTGGAAGCCAAGGATTTGAATGATCCGGCCGTGAAGCCGATTTTGGATCTTGTGAAGGCCTTGGATGAATTCGTCCCGGATCCGGTGCGTGATACTTCCAAGCCGTTCCTTATGCCCGTTGAAGACATTTTCTCCATTGAAGGCCGCGGCACCGTGGTGACCGGCCGTATTGAGCGCGGCGTCATTAAACTCAACGAAGAAATCGAAGTCATCGGTCTGAAGCCGACAACTAAAACCGTGGTAACCGGCATCGAAATGTTTAACAAATTGTTGGATGAAGGACGCGCCGGCGACAATACCGGTATCTTGCTCCGCGGTTTGAAAAAAGAAGACGTGGAACGCGGTCAAGTGCTGGCCAAGCCCGGTTCCGTCACTCCGCACACGGAATTTGATTCCGAGGTATATGTCTTGTCCAAAGAAGAAGGCGGTCGCCATACCCCGTTTTTCAAGGGCTATAAGCCGCAGTTCTATTTCCGCACCACGGACGTCACCGGTGAGGTGATGCTGCCGGAGGGCATGGAGATGGTTATGCCGGGCGATACAGTCAAGGTGAAGGTTACGCTCATCGCGCCTGTCGCCATGGAAGAAAAACAGCGCTTTGCTATCCGCGAGGGTGGCAAGACCGTCGGCGCCGGAGTGGTTTTGAAGATAAATAAATAAGGTATTTATGGAAAAAAAGGAAGCCGAAAAACTTCGCTTGCGCATCAAGGCCTACGACCATAAACTCATAGACAATTCTTGCCGTCAGATCGTGGATGCCGTTAAACGTCATGACGCCAATATCGTGGGTCCGGTGCCGCTTCCGACGGAAATCCATAAGTATACCGTGAACCGTTCAACCTTTGTTCACAAGGATTCCAGGGAACAGTTTGAACTTCGGGTTCACAAGCGTTTGATTGATATTCTGAATCCAAGCCCAAGCATCGTCCAGTCCCTTGGGACATTGAATATGCCGGCGGGGGTTGATATTGAAATCAAAATGGTGTAAAATGCTTTGAGGCGTTGGTAAGTCCCCGACAACGGAGAAACTGCCAACCGCAAAGCGAAAAACATCTCGAGAATCTGCAGGTTCCACGGGACCCGCATGGCTCGGATGTTTTTTATGAAAATAATATGAAATTGATCGGCAAAAAACTTAAAATGACGCAGGTCTGGAAGAACGATATTCTGGAGCCGATTTCGATTATTAAAATCGAAAGCGGCGATGACGTGGCCGGTTTCAAGGCCGGAGATCTCGTCAAAGTCAGCGGCATCACGCGTTCGCGCGGTTGGCAGGGCGTGGTGAAGCGCCACGGCTTTCATGGCGGTCCGCAATCCCACGGCGCCAAAAACCGTATTCGCGCTTCCGGCTCTATCGGCAACACTTCGCCACAGCGTGTCATCCCGGGCCGCCGAATGGCCGGCCGCATGGGCGGCGTGCGTCATACGGTTAAAAATTTGAAAATTGTGGACGTGAATGCCGCCGAAAAAGTTGTCATGATCCGCGGCGCCGTGCCTGGCTATAATAATCGCAGTAAATTGGAAATCGTCAAATAAATCTATGAAGAGTCCCGTTTACAATTTGGAGGGGAAAGTGGTTTCGGAAATTGACTTGCCGGAACCGCTTTTTAACCGTCAGTGGAACGATGATTTGGTTCATCAGGTTATGGTTTCACAGCTCGCGAACCGCAGGAGTCCTTGGGCTCACGCCAAAGGCCGCGGCGAGGTGCGGGGCGGCGGCAGAAAGCCCTGGAAGCAAAAACACACCGGCCGAGCCCGTCACGGTTCCATCCGTTCTCCGATCTGGAAAGGCGGCGGCGCCTCCCATGGCCCGGTTAAAGAACGCAGCTTTGCCGTTAAAATTAACAAGAAAATGCTTCGCGCGGCCCTCTCGACCGTTCTCTCTAAGCGTCTGAGGGACGGGGAGCTTAAAGTTGTGGAAGCTTTTCCGGCGGCAACCGGCAAAACCAAAGAATTGGCCAAATCACTCAAAGTCCTGGCACCCCGCCTCAATGCTTTGCTGGTTCCCGGTATGGAAAACAAATTGATCTATCGGGCGTCCGGCAATCTGCCAAATATCAAGACGCTTGCGCCGAATTCTTTGAACGTTTATGATGTCCTGCGTTACAAACAGATTATTATTGATAAAAGCGCCATCCCTGCTTTAACTAAAACTTCTTCAAAGTAATATTTCTTTCTTTATGAATAAGTTTCTTATCAAAAATCCCATAATTTCCGAAAAATCGACCGCCATGTCGGCCGATGGTAAATATGTATTTTTGGTTCAAGATAATGCTAATACTACGGAAATCAAGAAACTTGTCGAACAAATATATAAAGTTGAAGTTGTGAATACGCATGTAATAAATACCCGTCCCAAACCCAAGCGTTATGGCCGCAATTTCAAGCTGCGCCCCGGTTTCAAAAAGGTTATTGTGACCTTGAAAAAAGGCCAGAAATTGGATATACTACCCACTTAACCATGATTAAAAAATATCGCCCCACAACTCCATCCCGAAGACACCTCACAACCGTTGACTACTCGGTGCTTTCGGCCGTCGAACCACACAAGCCGCTTACGCAGGGCGGGCGGAGTTTTGCCGGCCGTAATCACAGGGGTGTGATTACAACTCGTCATCAGGGCGGTGGCAATAAAAAATTACATCGTTTGGTAGATTTCCGGCAGGATAAGATCGATGTTCCCGGACGCGTTGAAACCATCGAATATGATCCTTTCCGTACGGCTTTCATTGCTTTGGTGGTCTATAGAGATGGTGAGCGCCGTTATGTTTTGGCCGCTAAAGATATGAAGGCGGGAGATGCGATTATCACTGCTCCGCGAGCACCGCTCAAAAACGGTAATCGTTTGATTTTAAAGAATATCCCCATTGGCGCTTTGGTTTATAATGTGGAAATGCGTCCGTGGAGCGGCGGACAACTCGCGCGTAGCGCCGGTTCTTATGTGGAAGTCTTGGCGCATGACGCCGGTTATACCGATTTGCGTCTGGGTTCTAAAGAAATTCGCCGCGTGCCCTGGGATGGTTATGCGTCCATAGGCCAGGTTTCTAACAATGAATGGAATTTGGTAAATATCGGCAAGGCCGGACGCTCGCGTTGGCTGGGTATCCGTCCGACTGTTCGTGGCACGGTTATGAATCCGGTTGACCATCCGCACGGCGGCGGTGAAGGCCGTCAGCCGCGAGGCATCAAACGGCCTAAGACGCTTTGGGGTAAAGTTACCGGCGGCCGTAAGACGCGCCGGCCCAAGAAGTGGTCTAATCAATTTATTATTCAGCGTCGGCCGAAAGTCAGATAATTAGTTTCATAATTCGCTGATAAATATTATGTCCAGAAGTTCTAAAAAAGGTCCTTATGTGGACTCTCATATCTTGGAGAAAATAGCCAAATTGCCTCAGGGCGATCCGAGGCCTATTAAGACCTGGGCGCGCGGTTCTGAAATCGCGCCGGAAATGGTTGGTTATACTTTTGCAATCCATAACGGCAAGAATTTCATTGAAGTTGCGATTAAAGAAGAAATGGTGGGCCATCGTTTGGGTGAATTCGCCGCGACCCGTAAATTTACAAAGCACGGCGGTAAAATGCAGCGCGAGCTTGAAACCGCCGCCGCGGCCGCTGAAGCTCAAAAGAAAGCCGCCGCTCAAACCGCCGAACCGGCGAAGAAGTAATTCTATTGATATTTAAATTTTATCCATGGCTCAAGTTACAGCAAAACTGAAGTTTCTCCAGATGGCGCCGCGTAAGGTGCGCTTGGTTGCGTCCGCCCTACGGGGACTCCATGTGCTTGAGGCCGAGGCGCAGCTTTTGAATCGCAGCAAGCGGGCCGCCGAACCGCTTTTGAAATTGCTTCGTTCCGGCGTGGCGAATGCCAGACAAATGAAAATGGACCCGGCTCGTTTAGTGGTGTCGCAGATTTACGTGGATCGCGGGCCAATGTTAAAGCGTTTATTGCCCAAGGCCATGGGCCGCGGCACTCCGATTCACAAACACATGAGCCACGTGGTTATGGTTTTGAGCGAATCCGGCAAAGCCGCACCGGCCTTTACGATTATCAAAAAAGAAAAGAGCAAAAAGCCGGAAAAAGAAACTGCCGCCAAACCCAAGAAAGAAGCTTTGCCCAAACCGGAGCTCAAAGAAGGCAAGAAAGAAGAAAAGCGAAGCTTCTTCAAGCGGATATTCAAACGTACCGCCGTATAGACATACCATCATATCATTATGGGAAACAAAATTAAACCCAATTCATTCCGTCTCGGTCTCATAGAAAACTGGAAGTCCCGTTGGATGCCCAGGAAGTCCTTTAAGAATTTCTTAATGGAAGACGAGGCCATTCGTGAAATTATCAATTCCAAGATCGGCAACGCCGGTATTGCCAGAATTGAGATTGAGCGCACGGCCAATGCTTGCCGAGTGTACATTAAGGCCGCCAAACCGGGTTTGATTATTGGCCGCGGAGGTACGGGTATCGAATTGTTGGGTAAAGCGATTGAAGCCGCGTTGGCGAAACTTCGCCGCAAAGAAAAGTTGCCCGAACATAAAGTGGCTTTGAATTTGAACGTGGAGGAATTAAAGAGAACGGAAGTTTCATCCACAAACGTGGCTCAAAACATTGCTTGGGATTTGGAAAATCGCCTGCCGTTCCGCCGAACTATAAAAAAAGCCATAGAAAACAACATGCAGAATCGCGAGGTGAAGGGGATTAAGGTGCGTGTTTCCGGCCGTTTGGATGGCGGTGAAATCGCCCGCCGTGAATGGCTGGCTAAGGGCAAGTTGCCGCTCCAGACATTGCGCGCGAATATCGATTTTGGCGAAGCCACCGCTTTCACGACTTATGGCACGATAGGCGTGAAGGTTTGGATATATAAAGGCGAAGTGTTTGAAAAAGAGAGTAAATAACAAACCACTATGTTGCTGCCCAAAAAAGTAAAACATCGCAAATGGCAACGCGGCCGTTCTAAAAAACGGGCTATTGAAACGCGCGGGCTCACGCTTTCGCACGGTAGTTTTGGTTTGAAGGCCATAACGGGCGCTCATATTGATTCCCGTCAAATAGAGGCGGCCCGCCGCGCTATTTCAAACGCCGTTAAACGCGAAGGCAAAATGTGGATCCGTATTTTTCCAGATAAGCCCATCACCCAGCATCCTCCGGAAGTCACAATGGGTGGCGGCAAGGGCAACGTGGATCACTACGTGGCGATAGTCCGTCCCGGACGTATTATGTTTGAGATGGATGGTGTTTCGGAAGAGGTGGCGCGCGAGGCCTTCCGTTTAGCCGGTCATAAATTGCCGGTCCGGACCATCGTTGTTACAAAACAGAAATAATATCCATGAAACGCAAAGAATTTCAAGAATTAAAAAGCCGGCCTCATCAGGAACTTGAGCAAACGCTCATGGGTCTTCGGGATAAACTTTGGAAACAAAGGGAGGACTTGACGCGAGGCAAGGTCAAGAATATAAAGGAGGTCAAAGCGACTAAACGCGATATCGCCCGCATCTTAACCGTGCTGAATGCCCCGCAATCTTCAAAATAAAAATAATAATATGGAGCCAATTAAAAAACAGCAAAGGAAATTGGAGGGCGTGGTTGTTTCCGATAAGATGACGAAGACCATTGTTGTGGCCGTCACCACTCACCATACCGATCCCAAATATCACAAGCAATTTAAGGTAACCCATCGTTTTAAGGCGCATGACGAGGGCGAGGTTTGCGGCATCGGTGACCGGGCTGTGATCGGGGAAACCAGGCCCTTGTCCCGCGATAAGCGCTGGGTTGTCATAAAATGTTCGCCCGCCACCGGAGCTGACCGACAAATGCAAAATGAAAATATCAAAATGCAAAATGACAATTAAAAAATTCATTAATTTTACATTTTGAGTTTTAAATTTTAAATTTCCCCTATGATTCAAGAACGATCCATCTTAAAAGTAGCCGACAATAGCGGCGCCAAAACCGTGCGTTGCTTCCGTGTTTTGGGCGGGTCTCGCAAGCGCTACGCAGAAGTCGGCGATATCATCATCGCGTCCGTTCAGGTGGCTGAACCCAGAAAGCAAGTCAAGAAAAAAGATATTGTCAAAGCGGTTGTCGTGCGACAAAAAAAACCATTACGCCGGTCGGACGGTTCGTATATACGTTTTGATGATAATGCCGTGGTGTTATTGAATGATAAAAAAGAACCGATCGGCACCCGTTTGTTCGGGCCTTTGCCGAGAGAGGTCAAAGAGCGGGGTTTTGAAGCGGTTATGCAATTAGCCGAAGAAGTCCTCTAGACCCGATATGAAACTTCATAAAGGCGACAATATAAAAGTTTTGAGCGGTAAAGACCGTAATAAAACCGGCAAGATTCTTGAGGTTTTTCGCTCCAATGATAAAGTCCTGGTTGAGGGCGTTAATTTGTTCAAAAAGCATCGCCGGCCTCGCCGTCAGGGCGAAAAGGGAGAGATCGTCACCGTTCCGCGCCCGCTTCATGCCGGCAAAGTTGCGTTGGTTTGTCCGGCTTGCGGTAAAACAACCCGCATTGGCTCGCGCCTGGAAGGGGAGAATAAAATCAGATATTGCAAAAGATGCGGCAGCGCCGTATAGCGTATACTTATATGAATAAAATGGAAATCATAAAACATAATATAGCTAAGGTGGTAGTGAATTCCGGCATCGGCCGTCTTTCGCAAAACCCAAATTTCAACGACAAAGTTTTGCCGGAAGTGGTTGCTGAATTTTCAGTTATCACCGGCCAAAAACCGGCTTTGCGGGCCGCTCGGGAATCCATCGCCGGTTTCAAAATCAGAGAAGGTAATATCGTCGGTCTTATGGCGACGCTCCGCGGCAACCGTATGGCGGATTTTTTCCAAAAAATCATTTCCGTGGTTTTGCCCCGCGTGCGCGATTTTCGCGGCGTTCCGGTGAAAGCCGTGGATGGCAATGGTAATCTGACGATCGGCATCAAAGAGAATACGGTTTTTCCGGAAATTTCCGCCGAGCAGTCAAAGGTCAACTTCGGTTTGCAGCTGACCGTGGTGCCAAAAGTTCAAAACAGGGAAACCGCGGTTGAATTATATAAAACTATCGGCGTGCCGTTTGCCAAAGAAGCCGTTAAAAAAACCAGATAACCACAAATTATGGCTAAAACATCAGTTATCGCGAGAGCAAAAAAGAAGCCCAAATTTTCCAGTCGGAAGGTTAACCGCTGTTTTCGTTGCGGTAGGAGGCATGGCTTCATGCGCCAATTCGGCATTTGCCGCATTTGTTTTAGGGAGATGGCGGGCAACGGCCAAATTCCGGGTGTTAAAAAAGCGAGTTGGTAAAAAACCATATGTATATAGACCTTCTGACAAAAATTAAAAACGCGCAGCAAGCCAAGCTTCCGAATGTCAAAGCCCCTTTTTCCAAGATGGATTTAGCCATTGCTGAATTGTTGGCCAAGCATAAATTCATTGAGTTGGTGGAAAAGAAAGGGCGTATGCCGAAACGTATCATAGATATTAAGCTGCGCTATACCCCGGATGGCGGAGGCGTCATCACCGGCATTGAATTTTTAAGCAAGCCATCCCGGCGTCTTTATGGCGGCTGGCGTGATTTATCCCCGGTGTTAAGCGGTTATGGCCTGTTCATACTTTCCACGCCTAAAGGCATCATGACCGGAGCCGAAGCCAAGAAAGAAAAAGTTGGCGGAGCGCTATTGTTTAAAATTTGGTAGAAATAAAAAATCCCATTACTATGTCCAAAATAGGTAAAAAACTAATCTCAATTCCGGAAGGCGTCCAAGTGTCTGTTGCCGCCGGCTCAATAGGGGTCAAGGGCAAACTCGGTTCCATAGAGCTGCCTTTGTTGCCGCATATAGCGGCCGAAGTCAAAGGCAACGAACTTATTTTTAGCGCGCAAGGTGAAGGTAAACAATCACGCGCCAATTGGGGTACCATGCGGGCGCTCGCGGCTAATGCGGTTAAGGGAGTGGCCGAGGGCTTTTCTAAAATTTTGGAAATTGAGGGCATCGGGTTCCGCGCTTCCTTGGAGGGTAAGACCCTGGTTCTAAACGTCGGCTTTACGCATTCTATAAAATATCTGCCCCCGGAAGACGTTGCCATCATAATTGAGAAAGGGGCTATCAAAGTTACCGGCATAAATAAATCGGTTGTGGGTGAGGTGGCTGCCAAGATTCGCTCTTTCAAAAAACCGGAGCCGTATAAAGGCACCGGCATCCGGTATCGTGGTGAGGTCATTCGTCGCAAGGCCGGTAAGAAAGTGGCCGGTTCTACCGGTGCCGCTTAATGCTTGGGGATGATAAATAATAAGTAATATGAGAAAAATTTTACGTAAAAACTTAAACAAGAAACTGCGCAAGGCGCGTTCGAGGGCCGGTATTTCCGGCACAGCTTCCGTGCCGCGCGTTTCGGTTTTCAGGAGCAACCGTTATATTTATGCCCAACTCGTTGATGACAAGGCAAAAAGAACAGTTGCTTCGGCTTCCAGTCGGGCGTTGAAGGAAAAGAAGTTAAAAAAATCAGACGCGGCCAAACTTGTGGGCCAGAATCTTGGCGAAACCATGAAGAAGCTCGGTTTGAAATCCGCCGTCTTCCACCGGGGCGCTTATCGGTACCACGGTCGGGTAAAGGCAGTCGCCGAGGGTTTAAGGGAGGCGGGTATTAAGATATAAAAATTCTAGAAACATGGAAAATAAAAATCAATCAAAATCCAGTCCTTTCGTCGGGAGAACCATCGGAGGATCACGAGGTCCCGGTGGCGGTCGGCCGCCCTTTGGTCGTTCCGGCGGTCCGCGCCGCGAAAGAGAAGAGCGTAAGGATGAATTTAATGAAAAGACGCTTGATATCCGCCGCGTCACCCGCGTCGTTGCCGGCGGTAAACGTTTTCGTTTCCGTGTTACAATCGTTGTCGGTGATTCCAAGGGGCGTGTCGGCGTGGGTATCGCCAAGGGAGTGGATGTGGCCTCTTCCATCGCCAAAGCCAAAACCGTGGCTCGCCGTAATGTGATCACCATTCCATTAAAAGGCGCGACTATTCCTCACGAAGTTGAAGCCAAATACAGCGCCGCCCGCATCCGGCTCCGCCCTGCCGTTGAAGGTCATGGTTTGCGCGCCGGCGGCGCCGCCCGGGCTGTATTGTCTCTGGCCGGCATTAAGGATATTGTGGCTAAGACATTGGGCCGTACTCCCAACAAACTCACAAACGCCCTGGCGACTATTGAAGCCCTGAAGAAATTAAAAGCTAGTAGAACCAGATAATATGCTGCATCAAATTAAATCAAAATTTGGCCGCACAAAACCGAGGCCGCGCATTGGTCGCGGCGGCAAGCGCGGTAAAACCTCCGGTCGCGGACAAAAGGGTCAAAAATCCCGCTCCGGCCATCGTATCCGTCCGGCGGAGCGCGATCTTATCATTAGATTGCCAAAATTGCGAGGTTATAAAAATAAACCGATGAGTGAATCGGCTCAAGTCGTTCCCGTCGCTGTTCTGGAAAAATTAGCCGCGATTGAGGTTACTAAATCCGCCTTGAAAGAGGCCGGGATTATTCAGCATGCCGATAGGCCGGTTAAAATTTTAGATGGCGGACAAATTAAACGCGCTTTCACGATTTCCAAGGATATTAAGTTATCAAAGGGGGCCAGGGCAAAGATAGAATCCGCCGGCGGTAAAATCAGTTTATAAGTTTCGTTCCGCTGTTAGAATGAAATTTACAGACTTATAACTAATTTCCCATGTTTTCAAAATTTCTCAACATTTTTCGAATTTCCGAACTGCGCAATAAGGTTTTGGCGGTGGCTGGTTTGCTGATTGTTTTTAGGTTACTCGCGGCCATACCCATCCCCGGCATTGACTTGATCCGGCTTCAGCAATTTTTTAATTCCAACCAGTTACTCGGCTTTTTAAACGTTTTTTCTGGTGGCACGCTCTCTAACTTGTCCATCATGATGTTGGGTGTAGGGCCATATATTACCGCGACCATCATCATGCAGCTTTTGACCATGATTTTTCCGCGGTTGAAGCAGATTTATTACGAAGAAGGCGCTATTGGCCGCGCCAAATTCAATCGCATCTCCCGTTATCTTACAATTCCTTTGGCTGCCTTGCAGTCCTACGGCTTTATGAATCTTTTGCGCAGCCAAGGAGTTTTGGATGCTTTGCCTTGGGCGGAAACTTTGAGGAATATCATAGTTATTACCGGTGGCAGCATGATTTTGGTCTGGATCGGCGAATTGATCAGCGAAAAGAAGATAGGCAACGGCGTATCATTGATTATATTTGCCGGTATTGTGAGCGGGTTGCCGCAGGCCATCCGCGCGGCTCTGGTTTCTTATGATCCGTCGGTTATCCCTTCCTATACCGCCTTTGTTGTTTTGGCTATTTTGATTATCGCTGGCGTGGTTTTTGTCAACCAGGGCGAACGTAAAATTCCGGTTTCATATTCCAAGCGCGTGCGCGGCAACCGTGTTTATGGCGGCGCCTCCACTTATCTGCCTCTACGCGTCAACCAAGCCGGCGTTATCCCGATAATTTTCGCGATCTCCATTTTGCTTTTCCCGCAATTCTTTGCGCAGATCATTTCTATTTTTTCCGTGGACGCTTCCATCCGGCTTAATGAATTGGTCACCCGTTTTTTGAATAATCAGCTTATTTATGGCGTCATGTATTTTATCTTGGTAGTTATTTTCACCTACTTCTATACGGCCATAACATTTGAGCCCCATGAAATCGCTAAAAATCTGCAGCGCGGCGGCGGGTTTATCCCCGGTATCCGACCTGGCGAGACGACCGCGGCTTATCTCGCGACCGCGACTAACCGCATCACCCTTTTCGGCGCTATCTTTTTAGGGCTAGTGGCGGTGCTCCCCATCGCGACTCAGGCCATAACCGGCATCGCGACCTTGACCATCGGCGGCACCGCGCTCTTGATTGTTGTTTCCGTTGTCTTAGAAACCATCAAACAGTTGGATTCCCAGCTGGTGATGCGCGAATACGAAGGCCTCGAATAGATTTTTATTTGGTCTTTATTTTACATCCGGGGATTTTAATGCTTAAATAAATAGAGTTCCCCGTAAACAGAGTTTAGGAGCAAACACCATGCTTAAGCGTCTTGCGCGGGCACTGGTTTTTCATCCTGTGCCGTTTTTCGTCGTGGCTTGTTTGGCATCCTCGGTATTCACCGGCATATACTGGTTCTTTCATAAAATAGAATACAACGACGACTGGGCAATGTGGCGCAAGCTTTCCGGATTGGCGGTCGTCTTGGCGGTGATCCTCGTGTCTGTAGTGTATCCATGGTTCATAAAATCTGGTCGGCAACGCTGGGCTTTTTGGCTTGTTCATGGGATGTCCGGCCTCTTGATGGCCATGTCAACATACTTCGCTTTTGCGCCTATTTATGTGGCGCGCGAAGGATTCTATAATGAAGTTTATATTGCCATCTGTTCGCGTGACGGAGCGAATCTGGGAGTCGTACGCGGTAATCCGTGTAATTTCATCGGACTCATGACTGTGCTCGTGAGTGATCGAATGCTCTGGGTTCGGCTTTATAACTCGGACGTGGAGTATTACGATTCCATCAAATTAATCAATCGGGAATGGCAGAAGCAGGTGGTGGATATCTCGGTGCGTTATCAACGTTCTCTGCGCTTGGAGTGTTTAGACTACCTCTACGTCAAAACCAACCGGGATGTAGGTAATTGCCTGGATGATCTTTCCAATAAAATCAGAAACGCCGCGTTGGCGGTGTTGAGCAATAATCCGGACGCCGATCCGAACGCGATATTGTTGGCTGTTCGGGCTTTGCGCGACAACTACTTTGACATTAGCAATATCAGCGTTGAGATTGACTATTCAAGTCGGCTCTCCGTTGAATATAAATGAATCAGCCCGGCCCTTCGCCATAGGGGCTTTTTTATTGCGACAACTGTTTGCAAAAAACCCCGGCTGATATAAAATGAATATATTAGTAATTAAAATTGAGAAAATAAGACGAATTCCAGGTGCTTTGAGGAAAAGCAACAAAGAATTCGGCCATTAGCTCAATTTTGTTCAAATGAAAAAAGTGTTTTTGGTATTTGGTCCGCCGGGAGCCGGCAAGGGGACGCAGGCCAATCTCTTGGCCGCTAAGTTTAATTTGATTCATTTTGATACCGGCAAATACATCGAACACGTGGTTCAGGATCCGGCTAATCGCAGCAATCCCGAAATCGATAAATTAAGAATGGACTTTGACCGGGGCGTTTTATTGGATCCCCAATGGGTTTTCAAAATTGTCTCCAGCCAAACCAAAAAGATCGCCGAATCCGGCTATGGTTTGGTCTTCAGCGGTTCTCCCCGCACTTACGATGAGGCCTTTGTTTTGGGCGATGACGGGCGCGGCTTTATGGGCGTGCTGGAAGATACTTTTGGCAAAGAAAACATCGTGACGGTCTTTTTGCGCGTCGCGCCGGAGACGTCCATCAAGCGCAATAGCAACCGTTTGATTTGTTCCGTCTGCGGCGTGGCTGTGATGTACCACGAACACTCCCGCCCCGAATTCTGCCCCATTTGCGGCGGGCTTTTCCGTCGGCGCACGCTGGACGCGCCTGAAACAATTAAAGTCCGCTTGGTTGAATACGAAAAACGTACCGCCCCCATCTTGGAGGGTTTAAAAAAGAACGGCTACGAACTTTTAGAGGTTGACGGCGAACCGTTGCCGTACGAAGTGTTTGCGGAAATACTCAAAAAACTTAAGTAAGTATTCTTGGTCCTTCCTGGGTGACGGCCACCGTATGTTCAAAGTGTGCACTCAAAGAGCCGTCTTCGGTGGCATAACTGTCGTCGCCGAGTTTGACAATCTTTGAAGTGCCGAGCGCGGCCATGGGTTCGATGGCCAGCACCATGCCGACTTCCAGCCTCATACCAGTGCCTGGTTTGCCGTCGTTATACACCACCGGGTCTTCGTGGAGTTCGCGGCCCACGCCGTGGCCTGTTAGTCCCTCTACCATCCTGACTTTATATTGCGCCGCCACTTTGGCGATCGCGCTCCCGATATCTCCCAAAGTATTTCCCACGCGTGCTTGCCTTATGCCGGCGATAAGTGCTTTTCTGGTCGCACCGATCAATCGTTCGGTATCCGGAGTTGCTTCGGAGACGGCGATAGTTATGGCGCTGTCAACATAGTACCCGCCCAGGACTGCTCCGCCGTCAATCTTCAGAACATCGCCTTGGCGGAGCTTGTATCCGGTGGGAATGCCGTGCACTATAATTTCGTTTATGGAAAGGCAGAGTGTGGCCGGATAGGGAACGGATGCTCCATACGGCTGGTATCCTAAAAAAGCCGGCTCTGCTCCGCTTTTGCGAATAACTTTTTCAGCGATTTTATCAAGTTCCAGTAAAGTCACCCCGGGCTTTACGGCTTCCGCGGTTGCCAAAATTGCCGAAGCCAGAATTTTACCGGCCCGCTCCATAATAGCAATTTCTTCCGGCGTCTTTATGGTGATCATGTGTCTATTATAACCATAAAAATTTCGTTGACACAAGTTTTTCTGGATGATATAATCAGCATGTTGTTGCCGGTTGGTTTTTTTTGATAACCATATGCATTAGAGGAGGAAGTCGTGAACGAGCTTCGCATCCCGCTCCCTGACAGTGATTCCCGTGGATACGTCATGCCGGTGGATGTCTCTTACCGTTGGTGTGCCGCGCTCCATGCGGCTTTGCAACCTCTGTTGTAGTTCAAGCTCCAGGATGGTACGGATGTAATTACCGTAGCAATTCGAAATGGGTACCAAACCGCAGCCGTCTTAAACTATTCATTCGACAAGCCGTATTATAATCGTACGTACAGGGATATTGCGGGTGGCGACAAACGGTTCGTTTGCAGAATATGGTTGATAGCAGATTCAGATATCACTTCTAGAATGAAGACACAGAAACTTTCTCTTGCCGACTTTTGTGGCAACGCCAAGGGTGCGCGTAAGGCCTTTATTGAGGTCGTGAAACACCTCGAGAAACATGCCGTGCCACAGATCGCCCCACAGTGGATTGAGCGAGCCCTTGCCGCTCTCCAGGGCAAGAGTACCCCGCGCGATGCCGGAGAGGCCATAGCGCTTGCGATCCACAGAGAGGGCGAGCGGTGGAGGCGTAGGAAGAAGCTCAATAAAAAGAAGGCGTAGTTATCTGATGCCACCGTATCCGCTTCACTCGGCCGGTGGTTTTTATTTTAACAAGCAAACATGCGTGATTTGTTATTATGAATACATGGCATTGAAACTATCGATTATAATACCGACATTGAACAATTCCCGCACCTTGCCTCTTGCGTTGCTTTCTATAGATGACCAACTTTCCAAGAGTGGATTTTTATATGAAATCATTATCACCGACCGTGGTTCGAATGACGCTACCAAAGTTATAGCGGATCGTTTCGCGGCGCTTTTACCACGCGTTAAATACATGTCAATCGGCAAAAATATCAGCGAGGGTGCCGCCGCTCGCGCGGCTTTATTGCATGCCAAGGGGGATTGGCGGGTGATTATGCCCGCGGCCGGGAACATATCGGTTGATGAATTTCAAAAAATTCTGCCGCGTCTTTTGAGCGGTTATGACTTGGTCTTGGGCTCACGCGCTTTGCGCCGGTCGGTTGTTCAACCGCAGTTGCAATTTCACGTTAGATTCTTTAGGATACTACATAACGTCGCGATACAGCTTACTGCCTTGCCTGGTATTTGGGATACCGAAAGCGGTTTTTTGTGCCTTAACGGTTCTTTGGCGGAGAAACTTTTACCTAAGTTAAAAGAGGGCGGGGCGGGTTGGGTGGTGGAGTTGGCGATGCTCGCGCGGCGGTGCGGCTTCAGGGTTAAAGAGCTGCCGATTTTTTGGGGTAACACGGAGCCGTTTGTCTTTCGGCGTTACCTCGAATGTCTGAAAGGCGCTTTTAATTCACGTATCAGATCGCTGAAGGGTTTATATTAACAAAAAATAAAAAATTATGGATCAATATTATTTAACGCCGGAACGTCTGGAAGAGCTCAAAACAGAATTAAATGAATTGAAGACCGTCAAGCGCATTGAGGTTTCGGAGCGTCTGAAGCGCGCTAAAGAACTAGGTGACTTATCGGAAAATTCGGAATATTTTGAGGCACGCGAAGAGCAGAGCCAGGTTGAATCCAAGATTTTTGAATTGGAGGAAATGATTAAAAATGCTTCCGTTATAGAAAAGCCGATCGGCGATCGCAAAACGGTTCAGATTGGCTCTTCCATAGAGGTTTCCAGAGACGGCCAAAAAACAAAGTTCACCATCGTGGGTTCCAATGAGGCCAGACCCGAGGCCGGCCTTATTTCCAACGAATCGCCTTTGGGCAAGGCCTTCTTGGGCCAAGAGGCGGGTAAAATAGTTAAAGTTAAAACTCCCAAAGGCGAGGCCGCTTACAAAATTTTGAGCGTAGAATAGTTCAGCTACGAAATACGAAAAAATACTAATATATGGAAATTGTATAATCTAGGTTTGGTATATTCGTAAACCATTCGTATTTCGTAGCCAAAAACAATGCTTGAAGACCTTATAAACGAACGGATAAAGAAACGCGATGCATTCATCGCTGCCGGACACGACCCTTACCCGGCGCGCGTCCCGCGAACGCATGCCATCTCCGATGTTTTGGCTAAATTCGATATGCTTTCAGCCGGCCAAAAAACCGTGAAAGTCGCCGGTCGGATTACCGGTAAACGCGGTCACGGCGGCATTTTCTTTTTAGATGTGCGCGATGGCGGTGACGCCGTGCAAGTAGTCGGCAAATCGGACGATTTGAATGATTTTACCTTATTCCAGGAAAATCTGGATATCGGCGATTTTATAAGCGTTACCGGTCAGGTTTTTGAAACTAAAAGCGGGGAGCCGAGTATTGCCGCTAAAAAAATCATATTGGCCGGCAAGTCGATGCGTCCCGCGCCGTCCGAGTGGTATGGCCTTTCGGATGTGGAAACTCGGCTGCGTTCCCGGTATCTGGAGTTTATCGTAGACCCCGGAGCCCGTGAACTTTTTGTTAAGAAAAACCGTTTTTGGAATGCTTGGAGAAGCGAGCTGGTTAAAAACGATTTCTTGGAAGTTGAAACGCCGGTTTTGGAAAGCTCGCCCGGCGGCGCCGACGCCGAACCATTTGTTACGCATCATAATGCCTTGGGCATTGATTTATATCTCCGCATTTCTTTGGAGCTGCCCCAGAAAAAACTTCTGGTTGGCGGCTACGAAAAAATTTTCGAACTCGGCCGGGTTTTTAGAAATGAAGGTATTGATAATGAACATTTGCAGGATTATACGCAATTGGAATTTTATTGGGCTTATGCCGATTACGAA
>CAYHSY010000015.1:0-1692 GCA_964359435.1 uncultured Candidatus Saccharibacteria bacterium | reverse complement strand
ATTACGAAGAATTGATGGTTTTGGTTGAAAAACTATACAAGAAAGCTGTTCAAGAAACAACCGGCGGTCTTAAAACTATTTGGCAAGGACAAGAGATTGATTGGGAGCGCGAATGGCCTCGGCTTGAATACTATGATCTATTCAAAAAAATGGTTGGTTTGGATTTGGAAAAAACAAGCCGCGAAGAACTGCTCGCCGAAGTCAAAAAACGCCAATTGGACGCCCCGGCCGAGTTGGGCTGCGGCCGGCTGATCGATCTGTTGTATAAAAAGATAGTTCGGCCCACGCTCATTCAGCCGTCTTTTTTGATCCATCCGCCGGCAGATGTTGAGCCGTTAGCCAAGCGTGCCGCGGGTTTGCCCGGGCGCGTTGAGCGTATTCAGGTCGTCGCTTGCGGCACGGAGTTGGGCAAGGGATTTTCCGAATGCAACGACCCGGCCGATCAGCGGGCACGTTTTGAAGAGCAGATGCGCCTCCGCGAAGCGGGTGATAAAGAGGCGCAGCGTTTGGACGAGGATTTTTTGGAGGCACTGGAATACGGTATGCCCCCGGCGGCCGGCTTCGGGCTTTCCGAGCGTCTTTTTGCTATACTTATGGATAAGCCCGTCCGAGAAACCGTTTTCTTTCCGGTCATGCGTCCTAGGGATAATGAAAAAAATAAAAAGCTTGAGAAATAGAGAAACCGTTCCTTATATGGCTAAAGTAATGGTTTTTGGTGCCTTTGACGGGCTTCACGCGGGACATCGCGCCCTCTTGCGCGAAGCCAAAACCTTTGGCGATTATCTGGTAGTTGTTGTGGCTCAAAATGCCATCATTTCGCGGCTTAAAGGCCATAATCCTAAATACGATATAGGTGAACGTCTGGCGTATTTGCAAGCGGAAGATGGCGTTAATGAGGTGGTGGCGGGCGATGCCCGGCTTTCAAGCTGGGAAGTGGTTAAAAAACATAAGCCGGATGTCGTGGTTTTCGGCTACGACCAAGTTCTTATGAAGGAAGATTTTGAAGGACGTTTAGATAAACTTGGGGTCAAACCCATTATCAAGGTCGCATCAAGTTTTGAACCCAGCAAATATCACAGCAGTATTATTAATAAATAATTCGTTGATAAATCTATGGAACTGGACCAAAAAGCAAAAGATAGCATTAAATGGATGGCGATTTATGGTGGCGTTGCTTCTGCGGCGGAAAGTTTGGCTAATTATTTCGCCACAACATGGTTTGCGCCTTTTGGGGTTTTAGTTGGTTTCGGCGGTTTTCCAGGGGGTCAGGTGGTCAACTCGTTGGTTTGGGGCGCTATTTCCGGCGCGATATTTGGTTTTGTTTTATCGCGATATTACGTTCAGATTATTGATTTTAACAAGAAATATCTGGGTAATTTCTTCGGTTCGCTTTTCCGTTTATTGTTCTACCCGTACATTATTGCCGGCATCTTCGGATTTTTGGGCGGCGGTTTGGCTTTGGCCGCCGGCGCGGGGCTCTCTATTTTAGTTGCTTTTGGCGCAACGATTGCAATCCGCTATTTCTATGCCAAGATGGTGGTTGTGAAACTCGGGCAGTATTACCAATAGTACCAAGATGCTAGATGTAAATCTGATAAGAAAAAATCCCGAGAAGGTCAGAGAGGGCCTGAAAGCCAAGCATGTGGAAATGGGGCTTTTGGAGCGGTTTTTTGAATTGGATGAAAGGTGGCG
>CAYHSY010000014.1:0-18506 GCA_964359435.1 uncultured Candidatus Saccharibacteria bacterium | reverse complement strand
ATGGCGCTACCTCCATCGTCAGTTGAGCCAACCGTCAAAGGGCGGCAGCCCCAGCAGATGATTATACAATGCTGCCGTGAGTACCGCTGCCAGGCCATAGATTATCAGCGAACCGGCCAATGAACCGTCCTCCTCCTGATGCCGTTTGAGATATTGTAACAGCGCCGACAAACCAAGCAGGAAGACATACACCGTGAAACCGATCAAAAAACCCGGTGTCTCCATGATACTAACTCCCTAAACCGGTAACCTCAAAAAGTTGCCTCGCTCCGACCAGCGGAGCGAGGCACTCCTCACGCTCTTTTTTTACGAGGCGGAGTTTGATCACGCCGCCACACCTTGAACTGCCGCCCGTCCCACCAAGTGTAAGCGACGGCGCAGCCCCAATACAACATTTCCCCGACGGTGTCATGGTAGACCACCGCCTTCCGCGAGCCCTTGCCGATCATCTCCTGACCGGCCAGGATCGCGGCCTCCAAGTCCGAGGCCGCCACCTCTTCCGCGGTGCCCTTCTTGTGGTAGAGACATTGACCGCCTAAAAAAGGTGTTGCCACCACCAAAAAATCCATCGTAATCTCCTGTCAAACTGCCTCCAAATCTTAACCAAATAAGCATAGCAAACCACGCACCACTTGTCAAATTAAGCGATGCATGGTCTTGCATTAAAGCACCACGGCCCTGATTCTCCTTATGCCGGCGGACACGCCTTCTTCTTTCTGAATTTTGAATTTACCAATAACTCCTGTGTTGGCCACATGCGGACCGCCGCAGAATTCTTTGCTGTAAGCAGAGGCAATGTCGCGCCCCGCGAAATAAACCTTCACCATGTCCGGATACTTGGCCTTAAAGAAATGAAGCGCGCCGGTTTTCTCGGCTTCGACTTTAGGCATTTCCTTAAATTGCATGGGCAAGTCCTCCGCGATCTTTTGATTGACGATTTCTTCAACTTTTTTAATTTCTTCGTCCGTCATTTTGCGGGAAAACGTAAAATCAAACCGCGTCCGCTCCACGGTGATATCACTCCCCCGCTGGGCCACTTCCGGCCCCAAAACGTCCCGCAGGGCCTGCTGGAGCAAATGGGTCGCGGTGTGAAGGCGCAGAACTTTTTTAAGCTCTTCTTCGTCTTTCGCTTTCAATTCTCCGGTGTCCAAAAGCAGGCCATGGCCGCCGAATTTTTTCTCGGCGCCGGCGCGGGAAATCTCCTGATGGCGGCGGAATTCCGAATCAAAATCTTCGCGCTTCAGACCGGCGGCTTTGGCCCCGCCCAATTCCCTGATAATTTCGTAAGGCAGACCGTAACTTTCGTAAAGACGGAAGGCCATGGCGGCATCAAGCAACAAAACCCGGCTTAATTCCCGCAAGCCCGTCTGGAGGGTCCTCATAAACTTCTCTTCTTCGGCTTTGAATTCGTTGATGATCAGCATGGAATCCAGTTCCGGATAAACCGGCTTGTACATTTCCACCACTTTGGAAAAAAGATGGTCAACGCCGGCGTTAGAATTGTTGAGATGCAAGTGGGTTACGATGCGGCGCATCAGCCGGCGCAAAACATAACCCTGGTCTTTGTTGCCGGGACGAACGCCGTCGGAGACAAGAAACGCGACGGCACGGACGTGGTCCGCCAAGATGCGCTTGACCCGCACTTCCAAAGTATCGGGCAAAAGAGCGGTGATAGGCGTAAATAGATCCGTTTCAAAAACCGTCGGTGTTTTTTGCGCAACCTTCACCAAGCGCTCCAACCCCATGCCGGTGTCGATGCCCGGGGTTTTTAAGGGCTCCAAAGTTTTATCTTTTTGCTGATAATACTGGTTAAAAACAATGTTCCAAATTTCGATGCCGTCCACATAGATTTCCGTGGTCGGGCCGCAGGGCCCCTCATCGCCCGTCGGACCCCAAAAATTATCAGCCCGGCCGAATTTCTTGACCACGATATTTTGGTCCAGAGATTTCCAGATTTTTTCCGATTCAAGATCGGCCGGCACGCCGGGCGCGCCTTCAAACACGGATACATAATCAATTTTGAGACCCATCATCCCCGTAATAAATTCATAACCCCATTTGATGGCCTCTTCTTTGAAATAACCGCCGAAAGAAAAGTTGCCGAGCATTTCAAAAAATGTCAGGTGGCATTCATCCCCCACTTCGTCAATGTCAGAGGTGCGGATGCATTTTTGAACACTCGCCGCGTTCCGCGAACCGAAGTCGTTTAGAGGATCGGCTTCGCCCACATAATACGGCTTAAATTGCTGCATGCCGGCGGTGGTGAACAACACCGAAGGATCGCCGGGGAGAAGCGACGATGACTTGACGACTTTGTGGCCGCGCGTGGCGAAGAAGTCCAAAAATTTTTGTCTGATTTCGGAGGAGTTCATGAATAAAATAATGCCAAAAAAATCGGCAATTAGCAATATACGGCAAGCCGAAAATCAAAAAATCTTATAATTCGGCCATTAGTTCAATTTTGGCCTATTCAACATCAACAATGCCGACAATTAAAGGATTCAGCTTATCCTGATATTTCCAGGTGCCGACTTCATTAAAGAGATAGGAATACGCGGCGTCTTTTTCAATACCATTCAACGAATCCAGATCGGACAAAAGACCGCGAGCCGAAACCACCCAATGCGGAATGCTGTCATTGTTAGTCCAGACCACGCGGGTACCCTTTTTTACCTTGAGCACCGATGGCACAAATTGGTCTTTGGAAACAACTATATAGGCCGTGCTAATTTCTTGAACACGACCGGACCCGGCTTCAGACGACGCAGCTTCTTCCCCGGCCGGCAATTGCAAATCGCCTATAAGCTGATCTATGACTGAAAGCGAAGATTTGACTTCCCGCAAGGCGGTCGCTATTTTGGGCGATTCCGAACCGGCGTTAATAAGGTCGGCCACCTTAGCAATCTGCTTTTCCGCGTCAGTAAACATAGAGAAAAGATTGGACTGGCGTTTCCCGTCAAGTCCGGCGGCGCGAGCCGATCCGAACAAAGCGTCGTATTGCTGCTTAATGCTCTTCAATTCGTCAACATAATCGCTGCCGCGAACCAAAGTATTGGAAAGGACGTTTTGGGCGGCGGCGGAAGCCGCGATCCCGGCGCCATAGGCGCTGCCATAGGCCTCATCCCCATAAAATTTTTCGGCCGATTCCAAGTTAAAACGGGCTCGCGCCAAAAGCTCGGCGGAACTGCCACGAAGATTGCCCTCCTTTACTAACCGTGATTCCACGTCTTTTATCAAAACCGCGACCTCATCCAAAAATTGGCGGATGCCTTCTTTGGAAATGCGGCTCTCCTCGCGGATTGAATCCAGCATTTTCTGCCGCAGAAGATTGATCTTATTCTTAGTATCGGTATCCGTAACTTTTTCGCGAGCTTCATCAAGTACGCGGAGACGTTTGCGGCTGTCACCGGGCAAATCGCCCAAAGCCCTGATAACTTCCGACTCATTGCCGCCCTTCAAGACCCCGACCTTCATACCCTTCAAACGACCTAGCCATTTTACCAATAAATCATCTTTAAGTTTGAGCAAGGCATCTTTGGTATCGGTGTCGGCGATATGCTGATCCATGTCATTCACCAATTCCACGGCCAAAAATTCCCTAAGTTCTCCGCGCTGACCGGCAACGGAGGCGGCGAATCTTTCACGAAATTTTTTGACGTTTTCAATATTCCCGGGCACCATGGCTAAGACCCGCGCCAACCGATCTTCGGATGAGAGTACCAAATTATAAAATTCAATGGCGTCTTCCCTATTTTTGAATTTACCTAAAAGTCCGTCCAGAATCTCTTTGTGTTTCAAAATACGGCCAATCAGAATATCGGAAAAATTGGCTACGGCGTCCCCGCGGTTTTTAAGGGCAGCCAGGCGATCTTTAAGCGCGCCGGCGGTTTCATTATAATTCCTGACAGCCCGCTCGAAAGCCGCCAGCTCATCAGGATTAATATCGTCAAGCTGTTTTATCTCGGCGGCTTGTTCATTCAAAAAATCCAACTGGGTTTGGGCTTTGCTTAAATCGCTCCAGGAAAAGGTGTTTTGGATGGAACGACGCAGGGATTTGAAAAAATAGAAAGGATTAGACGGCAAAATACCGGTAGATTCAATACCCAGGTCGGCGATGGTTATATCTTGGGCGAAAACGGGTGTGCCGATCAATAAAATGATCGGAAAAATAAGCGAAATCAACCCCTTATTCAGGTTTTTAACCATAACATCAATATACCATGGCCAGGCAAGTATTTCAATGATTTCATCAAATAATCCAGGTTTTATATAGCAAAAACCCCCTTTAACCCGAAGGTTGGGGGGCGGATGACGACTGGCAATCCTCTGTGCCGGGTCAAGGCGATTGGGGCGTCTCATGCCCGGATGCAATCCGGGTAAAATCCCCGTTCGGAAACCTGGTTTTCATGGCGCGCAACAGATCCATATCACCACGGAGATAGTCCAGCGCCTGTCCGATCAGTTTAGCGACTCGCGCATGGGAAAGGTTCAGAAAACGACCGATCTGCCGACAGGAGTGCTCGGAATAAGGACCCAAACCGAAACAGAGCTCCAAGATGATGCGTTCCCGAAGCGGCAAGCCCCGCATGGCCTCAAAGATCATCAGACCCAGCGCTTCCCTATCCAAGCGCCCAATGGCGGGCGGATCAGGATTTGACGAGTCGTCCGGACGATGAAAACCACTGATGAATTTCTCATGCGCTTGCCTGACGCGTATGGCTTTGACAAGAAGATCGCGCAACCTTTGCCGGACTCTCCGGAAGACATAGGTATTTAAGCGCATGCCTCTCTCCGGATCAAAATCGGCTAATGCCCTCAAAACCTCAACGTTACCTTCCTGGACTAAATCAATGACCGATATGACCGAAGAACGCGCTTGCTTATGCGCGACTTTAATCACCGTCATAAGAACGCTCCGGACAAGCAGCTCCATCGCTTTAGGATCCGAGTCAAGCCGCATACGCAACGCAAGCGCGCGCTCTTGTTCCGCGTTGAATTGAGGCCTGGGGCCAAGAGAACGGATATAAGCATCCAAGCCGTGCCAATCTGATTTATCCATGGCTGCGACTCCCAAATAACGGTTCAGGTAATAATCAATGTTCCTGCTATAACCTATCATATTTATTGAAATTAAGCAAATAAAAAAAGAAGACCCCGCAATCGCGCGAGGCGCGAGAGGAGGTCTTCTGATAGGGAGGAGGTGGGGCTTACTCCTCCCGCTTGGCCGGCACCCAGCTGGGCCGGAGGTGGAGCCGCACCAACATGCGGTTCCACCAATTGTGGAGCCGGACCCGGAACGGGATCCGGACCGGCATCGCCGACGCGGACTGCGCCTGCTGGCGCCGCTTGAGGCGCTCCCCGGCCTCGACGAGGTCGAGGAACCACCCACCCATCGCCCGCCGCTCGGGCGAGATGACCCGCCGGAGCGGGGCCGACGAATCAACCATCGGAGCGGCGGCGATTTCCGCGCCCGCGTTGCGTGCGAGCCGGCGAGCGGCCTTGACCTGGCGTTCACGTCCCATGATCCTACCTCCCAAAAAGGTGCTAGCAAAGCGATGCGGAATCAGTTCCGACTAACCGCTTTGTTATATAAGTATAGCAGATTAGAGCCAAGAAGTCAAGCCCGCTAGCCGCCATCATCCCCCGCCTTGCTCCTCCGCCCTTTCAAAAGAGGTGATAAGCGGCTAGTACCCTTCCAACGTATGTGATTTATCATGGCCCTTGATGCGCTGAAGGGCCTTGGCTTCAATTTGCCGAATGCGCTCGCGGGTGACGCCGAATTCTTTGCCGACTTCTTCCAGAGTATGAGTGATGCCGTCTTCCAAACCAAAACGCATTTTAAGAATTTCCTGCTCGCGCGGCGTGAGGTCTATCAAGATGGCTTTAATTTTTTCATGCAACAGGGCTTGGGAAGCCACCTGTGACGGCGTCAAATTACGCTCGTCGGGAATAAACTCGGAAAGCGTGGAGTCCTCGTCGCTGTCTCCCACCGGCGACTCCAAGGAAATTACCTCCTGGGATATTTTTTGAATATGATGAATTTTTTCCAATGGCATATTCATCTCAATGGAAATTTCTTCAGCGAGCGGCTCGCGGCCAAGTTCTTGCAGTAGTCGGCGTTTGGCTTGGGTATATTTGGAAATAACCTCCACCATATGCACGGGAATACGGATAGTGCGGCTTTGATCGGCCAGCGCGCGGGTGATGGCCTGGCGGATCCACCAGGTAGCGTAAGTTGAAAACTTGAAGCCGCGGCGATAATCGAATTTAGTGACGGCACGAGCCAGGCCGATATTCCCCTCCTGGACCAAATCGAGTATGGAAAGATTGGGCGAACGATTCACGTAACGCTTGGCGATGGAAACAACCAGTCGCAAGTTGGCTTTGATAAATTTTTGACGAGCTTCCGAATCACCTTTTTCTACGCGCTTCGCGAGTTCGCGCTCCTCTTCCGTAGTCAAAAGCTGGGTCTTGCCGATTTCTTTCAAATACATTTGCACAGAGTCCGGCAGCTCGCCTTCAAAATGCGTGGCCTCTTCCAGTTCTTTGACACTCACCTCTTCTTTAGGCGTTTCGATAAGCTGGGTGGTCTCCACGACCTTAATACCGGCCTCTTCCAATTTGCCGTAGATTTCCTCCAAAAATTTAACATCTTCTTCCAGCCGAGGGAAATACTGCAACACCTCGGTATCAGTCACAAAGCCACGGCTCTTGCCGCGGTCAATAAGCTCCTGAAGATGGGTAAGGTTAATTTCATGCTTTTCTTTTTTAACCACCTTCGCGGCGCGCTTAAGGCCTTTGGAGATGGCTTTGCTCCTGGCCTTGATGCCCAATTTTTTACCGCCTTTTTTATGGGGGGATTTCCGGAAACGTTGGGTGGTTTTCCTTTGGGATTTTTTCTTCATAACGCATTGATAAAATTAGCCGCGCCGCTACTGCTAAAGAGTATGAAGCTCTTTAGCGGCTAAGTCAATCGCCTCCCTGGCTTTGGCGGCCATTTTATCATCGCCGGACGACTCGCCGGACTGAAGCTCCAGGCGCAACACAACCAACCGTTCACGCAAATCCTCGCGCCGAAGTTCACGTATAAGCATGCTTGACTCGTGCGCGCGCCGCGCCGGCGCTATTTCTTCCGAGGCAAAATCGCCCCGCAACGACAGCAAATTAGCCAGCGATTCCAATTCTGCCGGAACATTGGAAAAACCTTTTTCATTCAAGCATTCGAAGAGCATCCGGTAGTCGGGCGGGAGAATCGAAGCATGAGCCATGACGGACGATTTAAGCGAAGGATCGGATATCAATAAACCGATAAGCTGCTCCGCAACCAGTTCTTTACGCGGACGCTTTTGCGGCGCGGATGTAGCCGGCTCCGTGGCGACCGCACTCCCGCCCGAATTCAATTTGGCCGCGGGCGCAAGCGAATCCATTTCTTCACGCAAAACAGTGTCGGCGATGGAAGTCCGCAAAGACAAATCGCGGAGATAGGCATCGCGTTCTACCGCGCTTTGAACCTCGCGGATTTTACCCAGTACAACCCGCAAGTTTTTTTTGCGAGCGGCGAGATCGCCCCCGCCGGCGTATCGGCGGAAATAAAATTCCATAGCCGGAACGGAGGCCTGCACAAATCCGGCCATCTTGCCGGGCGCGGAGAAGACCACATCCGCCGGATCCTTGGCGCCCTCCACAGTTAAAACCTTGACATTGAAATCCAGCGCGTGAGCCAAGTCAATACTCCGTTCCGCGGCGGCAAGCCCGGCCGCGTCAGAATCAAAACTCAAAATCAAGGTGTCAGCCAGGCGGCGCAAAATTTCCAATTGATCGCGCGTCAAGGCCGTGCCGGAAGAAGCCACTACATTTTTGATGCCGTCTTGCCACATCATCAAAAAATCCATTTGCCCCTCCACCACAATCGCCGTCTTTGCGTCGCGGATATGGTTTTTGGCTTTATGCAGGCCATATAACAATTTCGATTTATTGAAAATCGGCGTTTCCGGACTATTCACGTATTTGGCGGAATCAAACCCGGACGCGGAGGCGGCGCTCGGTAATACCCGGCCGGTGAACCCGACTACTTTGCCGAAGCCATTGTAAAGCGGAAACATTAACCGAGAACGAAAACGATCCCAATAAGTGCCACGTTCGCTTTTCAATACCAAACCCGAACGTTCTATGTCTTGGAGCGATTTTTTTTCCTTAGTCAGATGACGGAGCAGATTATCGGAAACAACAGGCGCGAGGCCGATTTCAAATTCACGCACGGTTTCTTCTCCGAGACCGCGCTCTTTCACATAAACAACGGCGGCATCGCGGTGAGCCGAGGCATTTTGCCAAAGTTCCCGCATATAAAAATCTTTAGCCAAACGATTCACTTCATAAATTTGCTTGTAAGCATCGCCCCCGCCGCCCGAACTTTCCATAACAATGCCGGCTTTTTCCGCCAATAATTTTAACGCTTCAAAGAATTCCACTTGTTCATATTTCATCACGAAGCTGAAAATATCGCCGCCCATGGCACAACCGAAACAATACCATGACTGGCGTTCGGGAGAAACCATAAAAGACGGGGTTTTTTCCTTGTGAAACGGACAGAGCGCCTTTAGATTTTTTCCGGCCGGAATAAGATTGATGTAACCGCGGAGAACTTCGGCCACGCTTAATTTTTCTTTTATTTGTTGTACATGATCCATGATCTATATCTTCAAGTTACTACACTCCCAGGCAATAAAAAAGTCTCCGACATTCGCCGGAGACCGCGCTATGCTAGCCATACCACCACTTCAGAAGATATTCCATGAAATCGCCCGTGATTAGTTCTTTAATCTCCATCGAGGCCCGGCCGGGGAACTCCGGATTCAGCCGCCGGAGCTTCACAATGCCGGCCCGACGCGCGAAGTCCATCATGGTGCCGTCGCCATCAGGGAATCTGTCCCTGCGGCTCCAATCCTCCTGCTCGGAGTAATAGCCATCCACAATTTGACAGCCGAGAACGGGATCCGCCTGATCATCGATGCCGGTGAACGGCTCGATGCCATGGACCGCGAACTTAGCAAAGCATTCTTGCAGCGCCGCGGAACCACGTTCGTTGAATGAATCATACGCGTAGAATTTGTTCCGATGTTCAAGGTCTTCATGCACAAACAAACCAAAATTGAAACTCCGGTTGCCGATCAACGCCAGGTTAGCCGCCGCTTCCGGGTCAGAGATGGGACGCCTGAACATCCTGTTCAAGTCATGGCTATAGCGATTACAACGACTTCGGGCAATGACCGCGGATGGGCTTACGGCGAGGACGCACAAAAAGTCGGGCATCCTGCTCCAATTTTTGCGAAGCCAGGCCATAAAGGACAACGCGATGCCATACTCATCGCCATGAGTCCCTAGATGAATCAACCAACCGGGCGCAATGCCTTTTTGAACATACTCCAGAACCACTCCATCATGCTCAAACCTTGACGGCCCAATCATCGCCGACTCCTCTTTCAAGAACAGATCCCAACGGACTTAGTCAATAATAACAAAAAATCCCCGCTTTATCCAGCGGGGACTACTTAACCAAGGCCAAACCTTCGCGCACGGTATGATCATCCTTCTCATACCAAAACTCCATGAACTTGGAAACCGGCACGCGTTCAAAACCCTGACCGGACGCTCTGGCAGGATCCGCGATCACAAACTCTCCGCTTTTAGTAAAGCCCATGATCACGGCATAATGACCCTCACCCTGATTATGCGAGTAATGTTGAAAATTAGCGATAACGGGAATGCCTCTTTTGATGGACGCCATGACTTTTTTCAACGTCCAATTCTCCCGCCACTCCACCTGATAGCCACGACCCTTCGCAGCCGCGGCCATGTCTTTGGCATCCGTACCGTTCTCCTCGGAGGTTCCGGCTATTTTGACGATATCGGCCTCACTCAGGCGATCATCGAAAAAGTCGAAAACCATTCTAAGAGAGGCGGCGCCGCAAGAATATCCGCTTTCCTGTTCAAAATGCCGAACCGGCAAAATGAATTCCCGACCGACCCGAAGCGCGATCTCCAACTGCGAGGACAGGTCGTGGGCGTCGTTATAATTCATGCCGCGCGCCATATTTTGCCTTTCGGCATATTCGTGCCAGAAGACAAAGGGAGCATCCTTGGGAGCGGAACCGTCTATCCAGATTTCGTCCAATGGTATATATAGATACCTGTAACCGTGGCCGCCCATGACGAAATCATCGTCTATCAGGTTGCGGACCGCGAAACCGTCAACCCTATAGAACTTCACTCCGCCAAAAGTCCTGAACCTGACCATTCTGATTTTTCCGAGCTCCTCGGCTATTTCCTTGCGGAATTCCATCCCGGCCGATTCCAGCAAGGCCAAATCAGAAGATTCAAAAATCCTCAACTCATTTTCTTTTTTGACGAATCTTTGGACTATTTCTGGTGGAATACTATACATACTTATAAGACCGGCATCACGCGGGCTTCTTCTCAGGCGCCTCATTTCTCCCTCCTCCATGCAAAGGGATTCGGGACACAAGAGTTATAAGAGCTATTTATGATTATCCCAAGGTATATTAAAAAAAACAAGATTAAATATAAAAAACCGCCCGCTCCCATACGAAGCAAACGGTTGAGTTAAGCGGATTCGGCGCCGCTTTTAGCCAGATATTCCCTGATAACCAGCGGCGCAATGACGAGGATTGCGCCAAGAATGACGAGTGGGGTGAGCCCCTCGCCCAGAAACAGGATGGGTAAGAACACGCCGCTCAAGTTTTCCGACAAGGAAACCAGGGCGGCCGCAATTCCGCCGGAATTCTCCACAAAACGGAACCACAAGACAAAGAGCAAGGCGGTCGCGAAAACACTCAAGACGAGCGTCGACGCGCCCACCTGCCAAGTGACGACGCTCCAATTCACGGGCTCGAAAACGCATACGTACGGGACGAGCACCAAGCTCGCCAGCAAGAATGAGCCGAACACGTTCTTGAGCGCACTGCGAGAATCATAAACCCTCGCCGTCTTTCCGCCCACCACGGTATAAAGCGCCCAACCGATGGCCGAACTAAGTGTTAGGATGTCGCCGAAAATGCTCCCGCCCGCGACGGCCTCCGCCACGGAGCCATTCCGCCCCACAATCAAAGCAACCCCAACGAGCGCCGACATCAACAAGACCTTGTCCAAGCGACTGACGCGATCGCCATAGAGCACACTGCTGAAAACCACCATCAGCAAGCCACTGGTATTGACCAGCAAGTCCCAACTGATGGCGGTCGTGCGGGCAAGCCCCATGAAACCCAAAACCATGGCGCCGCCCACGCCAACCAAGGCGAGAAACGCGTAATAGGCCTTGTCACGCCACAGACAGATGAGCGTTTTACCAAGTTCGCCGCGGCCAAGGAGCATGGCGGCAAACAAAGCGCAGGAAATGACGAGCCGGCCAGTGATGAGTTGGATGGGCGTCAACCCGACCAAAGCCCATTTGGCCAGAACGCCAATGGCCCCGCCCCAAAAACCCAGATAGAGCACAAGCAACCAGGTAACGGCGCGCGAACGCGGCATGACTTTCCCTCCGTCATTCCATTGTCAATGATCAATGCGACCTGGCTATATTATGCAAAATTATTGGGCCATAGTCAATTTCGATATGCGGCATGATAAGAATACCGTATAATCTAATCAGCACATGAAACAATTCACTGGGAGATAATGCCATGTTCCGTTGGGTTTGGCGCACTTTGAAATGGGGTGTGATTGCACTGGTTCTTTTCGCGATAGCCGCGCCGCTTTGGGAAAAAGCCGTCGCCTCATATGAGGCCTTCTCCGAATCAGCCAAAAACACCTGGTACCTTGGGTGGGCTCCGGGCTGGCTGGCTCTTGTGGTGGCCGCGTTCGTGGCCGGCATCATAGCCGACATGACCTGGTGGTCTCTCATTTTCTGGCGCTTCAGAAATGCCGCGGAGATCAAGATTTTCGATCAACCGGGCGACCCATCCAAATTTGAATTGGCCCTCATCGTCGGCGAATGGATAGAGGAATACGAAGAAGACGGCCAAATAAAAGTTGAGGAATTCCATACCTGCAATCAATTCCTGGACCTCTTCCCGCCCAAAAACCTCACCAGATACCTGCGCAAAGATTTGGAAGGGATTGACTTCGTCCGCACCGGACGCGACCCCCGCGAACACATCTGGGACGTGTTGAAGTGTCGCATAGGCCTGGTCCGCGTGCTCCGCAAAAAACGTTAACCCCCCGCGCCCGACGCGAGGGGGCTTTTTTTATTTTTTGGTCGGACTGCCGGGAATCGAACCCGGCCTACATGCACCCCATGCATGCGTACTGCCGATATACTACAGTCCGGTGCGTGGATCCGCCGAGATTTACACTCGGTTCCTTGCGTGTCAAAGGCAAGATTTTATTACATAAACTACGGACCCAAATCCACGCAAGATTATCTTAACTGATTATTAAAAATAACAAAAGCCCGAAAGGGCTTTTGTTATGACACGCAAGATATCCGTAATTTATACAGATCTCACCTTTATCTTATTATAGCAGACCAGACCCATAAAAGTCAATGGCTACTATAAGGCCAAATCCACGCAACTCCGATTTGTCCGCATTAGCAAACATTTCGCAGTTGATTTAATTATATCATTTATCTCCCGGCCGGAGATTTGGCGGGAGTTTCTTTAACACGGGTCGCGCGAGGAGCGCGGGCGGGTTTTACCATCGTACGCATGCATTTAACGCAAGCCAAAACTCGCTTACCCTCCGAGTCGCGGGATTTCTGAAGATTGGGATATTTACGGGTCCAGTTGGTGGGGTTGTAATGACCGCGAAGCAGGGTTCGCGTGCCACTCATCTTGGAACCTTTGCCGCAGAGTTCACATTGTTTCATAATGTATGGATTATAGCCGATATATGGCCACGGTGTCAAATTCTTATATGATACCGGCACCCTTCGCTTCCGGCAACTTGGGGAAAGTTTTATGCACCGCGTAAGCGCTTGCTAACCCCAGCAGGGCGCCGCCCAAAATATCCAACGGATAATGAACGCCCACAAAGACGCGCGCGATGCTGACGAGAGTCGCGGCGATAAAAAAGTAGGCGGCGAATTTGGGGCGGACATAATAAATGGCCATGGCCATCGCGAAAAATAAAATGGCGTGGCCGGATGGAAATGAAGCCTCATTCCCCTTCTCTATTAATTTGATAACCGTTTCCGGCATAGCCAAAAATGGGCGATCGCGATGATAGAACAGCCGGATCACCGGCGTAACCAGTCCACGCGCCAAAAGCACTGAAGACACGATAAAGAAAAAATCATACCAGCATTTACGCCACCGTTTTTCTAAAAACACAATTACCAAAACGCCGATGACCATAGAGATAGGCAGATAGGTGGCTAAAAAAATACCGAGAAGATCTAGGGATCGATTAACGCCAGCCCAACCGTTGATTGTCAAAAAAATCAATTGATCTATGCCCATATAAAAGCGCTACTAAATACGAAAATCATCCTCCAAGTGTCGGATGATACAAATATACTAAATACATTAAAGAATCTTTTCGTATATTCGTAAATTGTTCGTATTTCGTAGCTAATTAGCGGCGAACGAAGGGTAGGAGCGCCATATACCTGGCCCTCTTGATAGCCATGGTTAACCGGCGCTGGTGGCGGGCGCAGGTGTTGGTATATTTAGGATTCACAAGTTTAGCCTGACCGGAAATAAACCGGCGGAGTAGCGGGGTATCTTTATAATCTATTATTTCTATGTTTTGCGAACAGAAGTGACACTGATTCATAATAATAGTTTTTAAGTTTATTGGTTTCGCTTCGCTCTAAGTTTTTAAGTTTTAACTTATCAACTTACAAACTTACGAACTTATAAACTTTTCTAAAACGGAAGATCCTCGGGTTTGATGTCATCGCCGACTTCAATGACGGGCAGGTCAGGCAAGGGAGCGTGATCTTGCGGAGTGGCCGGAACGGAGGCGGGCCCTGCGACAGGATCCGAGGCACTGCCGGCCATAGGAGACGGAACCCCGGAACTCCGTGGACCGAATTGAATGCGGTCAGCCACTATTTCCGTGGTCTTGCGCTTCTGGCCAAGTTTATCATCCCAAGAACGGGTCTGCAAGCGCCCCTCCAAAAGCACCAGCGCTCCCTTAGCCAAAAACTTACTGACGATTTCCGCCTGGCGGCCCCAAACCACGATGTTATGGTATTCAACTTCGGTTTGCTTAGCGCCGGCTTTGTCCAACCAAACACGGTTAGTGGCAACGCTAAATGAAGCGACCGGCGAACCGGTCGCCGTCTGCCGCAACTGCGGATCCCCCGTTAAACGCCCGGCTATAATGGCCTTGTTAAGATTCATACTATTTTAATATTTCTTCCAGTTTTTTCTCCAATGCTTCGTTGGTCATGACTTTTTCTGGAGCCGGTTTTTGCTCCGCGATGGCGCCAACTGGCTTTTCCTTGTCTTTCGGGACGGTTTCGGAGCGATCGGGACGCGGCTCGCGAACCATGAGCTTCACGGCCGGAGTTAAGATAAGCGACCGGAGAACCTTGGCATCATGGGCTAGAGCTTCTTTGACAGATTTAACGGCCGACGGTAAAGCCATAAAATGGATATACCCGAAATAAGCGGTCTCATGTTTTTTGAGTGGATACGCTAAACGGATGGAAGCGGGCGGCACCCGGAAAGTAATTTCCGCGCCAGCAGCGGCGAGCGCTTTCTCAACTGAAATAACGCCGTCTTCCGCCGTTAAGACAAAAGAAATTTCGTATTCTTTTTTATCCCGCAACTGTTCTTCTGACATGTTCTAACCAGTTTAACAAAGTAAAAGCGTTCAGTCAATAGCTTAGCTTAAGGAGTGAAGATCTGGAAAATCCGATCAAGCAGGCCGCCGCGGAGATCGTCTTGGGCCGGAACCGGAAGTTGTGGGGGCTTTACCCCGCCTATACCGCCGGTTTTAATCGGCGGCACAACCGGACTCTTGGGAGTTACTGGCGGGGTTTCTATGGCACCGCCACCTAAAGTTTGCTGAAATCCCTCCCGCATGGTTCTTTCCAAATCCGTCGGCGGTTCTTTGGGTGGCAATTCCAAGTCGTTACGACGAGGCGGGAAATTAAGAGTGCCATCCAAACAACCGTCAACGGGATTATTGCCGTCGCCTATAATTTTGAAGCCGGGACCAAGCTCGCCCTCACCATTGCCGCCCAAAGGATCAACGGGAATTGGGACTTTTTTATCAGGATCAAAAATCGTGATGCCTTTAAAACCTAAGCCGCCGCCCGGACGATCGCTGGAAGCGCCCCATTCAAATTCCGCGGCCAACCCAATGGTAAAATCAAAAGGCAAACCATCCCCTTTCGGTTTTGAAGGCGCTTTACTCGGCGCCGAGCCAAACCCTCCGCTAAAATCCGTTGCTCCGCCAGGAACAGCTGGCGCAGCGATATCGGCCGAAGTTCCGCCGGACCATGCTGCCGGAATGTCCGTGCTGGTAGTTTCGCCGGTTTCAAAAACAAAGTCCGCCTCATTAACAAAGACATCTTCTTGCGCCAAAGCCAGTTTCAAAACCTGAATACCGCTTAAAGAACGGGAAGAAACACCACCCACCTTCAGCCAACCTAAAGAAAGAATTTTATGGCCCGCGTCATGGCTATCGTCAATTAAAGAATTTTTACTGCCCAAATTACGAGCTATGATACCATCGGAGAGAGGGGTTTCTGATAGGAAAGCGTGGATTTCATCGCCGGCTTGGATGTAACCAAGATAAACATTGGAGGAAGTTATTTCACCCAACTTATTAAAACTGCTGGCGGCGGTTTTCTGGATTAGCACCGACATATTTTCATTGGCGGAAGGCGGTGTAATCAACAAAACATAACCACGGTCAACTTCAAGGTTAGTCAACATGGAAAGACGGGCGCGCGTTCCGGCATCGGTATTTTTAGGAATACCCAAGACATCGGCTACATTCTTTACTCCCAGTTTTTCATAGCTCGCCGCTAATCTAGCCACCGTCTCAATTTGCAAGGCCGACTTCCTGTAAAGAGCGCCGTTTTTATCGATCATGTAAAGAGTGGTCTTGCCGGCGCTGCCAGTAAACATAATAGCGACCGGAGCCCGCCTGACCGTTTCCAAAATGCGCAGATCGGTGATGGCGACTCCGCCTGACTTAGCCGAAGACAAACCCAAGGCCAAAGATTTCAATTCGGCTTTTTCAGCCGGACCGACGCCCACCACCAACTCCCCCTCGCCTCCAGTTAAAACGGCCGAGCCGGGGGCAACCGAAAGTCGCGCATGATAATCGGAAGCTATGGTACAGCCGGGATCGGGAGCGCGATTAACGGAAGCAACGGGTGCCAACTTACGGCTTAAGATCCAATCCCCGCCGAAAAAACTTGAGGAGACAATTTCAACCGGGGTGCCGGCGGAAAGCCGATTTAGAGAGTTAAAATTAATTTTAACCTGACGACCGGCTTCAAGCTTACCCAACGGTACCCTAAGAACTTTACTACCGACATAAACTTTAGCGGAGGCATTTGGGACATCGCGTTCCGATGTAACCGAGATTTCAAAATTACCGCCTTGAGCGGAAGCGAATAATGGCAAGCCGCCGAAAATCAGCGAGGAAATGGCGGGGATGGTTAAGAAAAGTTTTTTAAACATAGTGAAGAATATCCCCCACCTCATTCCTCCCCCTTTGGGAAGAGGGAGGAAAATTAGAGGTTATTCCGCTACCCAATAATGAGGATCTACTAACAGTTTAACATATCCAACCCCTTCGCCATTCCAGGACTCAAGCGCCAGTCCCACCACGCGGCCGGATTTTTTAGCGGCCATACCCACGCCGGGTATATCGGACGAAGTGATGGCATCCCCTATTGCAACCAAACCTACAACTTTCACCGGCACCCGGCCAGCCAAAGCCAGCTGGACATGGTTTCGCAGTTCGCCTTTTTCATTTTTCTCTATACCCTCGCTTCCCAAAAGCACGCCTCCGGTAGTAGAAACAACCCCAGCTAATTTTTTATCATAAACGACTTCTGATTTTTTAAATAAATCCTCCGCGGGAGCGATCGTCAAGATATCGCCCTGCGCGTATTGAGCCGCGCCCCCTTCCACGCGGACATATTCGGCGACATCGGCAAGCTTAGAAGAAAAAGCGCTTTCGGTCAGAATTACGCCACCGGCATAAACCGTACCAAATGCCCTAATAGAAGAACCGCCGGCAGTCCCGTCGCTACTACCAAATAGAGCGATAGTCGGAGAAATAACGGGCACGGTTGGGAAATTCGGATCAATAATGGACAGACGCGCGGATGAGGCATCCAAAGAAGCGGCGGTGGGGCCAATGCCGACCCGGCCGCTAGAATTGATTTGCATTTGCGAAGCGCCGCCAGCCAAAAGGCGCAGGCGATGACCGGCAGAGGCCGCGCCTATCTGCACCGAGTCGGTTAAACCAGCGGCTTGACTAAAATTAATCCCCGCCACGCGGCCTGTGCCGTCAGTCGTTGTAATATAAAGCGGCCAAATATAGGCAGCGGTTGCACCCAGACCTAGACGCGTGGTGCCGCCAGGCACGATACCCGCCCCAACTTGACCGGTATCTTTAATCACGAAAACATCAGAAGCGTCAGCGGTGTCGCGAACTGAGATAGCAGTGCCGGCGGCGGAACGGCGCACGGTAAGCTTGCCGGAGGGAGCCGCTGTACCGATCCCCACATTATAAGCGGCATCGGTCGCGATAGCGCCGCTACCGGTGGGCGGCGCTCCGCCGGGAGGATTATTCCAAGCAAAAACCACCGCGCTTATAAATATGAACGTGAGAATAAAATTCGCGATCCAAAAAGATTTTATCTTCGAACCCATCTTATATTTAATTATAGCAAAGAGCTGCGGGACACGTAGCATGGAACGCGCAGCATAAAACATGGAACGCATAACATGGGGCATGAAAAAAGAAACCGCCCGCGGCCCTGGTGGGGGCTGCGGGCGGGTGGGATGCGCCTAGCTGCAAGTGAAAAACCGGAGGCTACGATCCCAGTGGCCACGATCCCAGTTGTCTTCCCAAAGGGGCCACTTCACGGACCAGTCACTTCCAGATGGGGCACGCAACGCGAGCATCATTTCGCTCACGGTCATCAGCCGCATCCCCCAGAGCTCCATGAGAACCACCCATTGCTTGGTGGTTGCTCCGCCCGGAGGACAATGGAAACAGACGTAACCGTCGCGTTCTACGGGTTTGTACCCCTTCTGCCGAAACACTCGGCCACGAACGAAGACCGCGAGCACCCAGACCTTGTCGCTCGGCGACAAAATCTTGCTCTCCAAAACACGACGAACCAGTTGGTCAATGGCGGCGCAAAAACCCTCATTTTATGAGGCCTAGAATGGCCAACGGCCCCGCCATGGCGGGGCCGTTGCCGAAATTCCATCCCCCTGACGGGTACTTCACCGACAATTGTCGGAGGAGGATAAATCCCTCGGCCTTCGGCCACTCCCTTTAGG
>CAYHSY010000013.1:0-19106 GCA_964359435.1 uncultured Candidatus Saccharibacteria bacterium | reverse complement strand
GCTAAGTCGTGATTGACAAAAGATTGCGACATTGTCTAGTGATAGACATTAAAAATTCAACTAATATCGGTGAAGCCTTACTCTGTGTTAAAATATAGGAATGAAGGTAATACCGAGGGAAGGTCCGATGACTATCGGACCCCCGTAGAGACTTGATCCGACAATTTGTCGGATCGGATAGCGTTAAATAGTTGCGCTATAATATGTTGGCCCCTCCGATAGTCATCGGAGGGTGAAGATATAGTCCGTGCTCGTAGTAATACGAGAAATAACATGAACAAGGCACGCGTAGCGGAAGCTGTGCGTGGATCAATTAATTAAAACGATAAAATCTTTTCGCAAGAAAAGATTGAAAGGGTTCTGCGATTGCCTCGCTGAGCGAGGATAGCGGAATGAATATAATGGCGTTTGCCGATGAGCCAAATGTCTCGGCATGACATCCGATAATTTCGGGTTTGGGACAACTAAAAAGTGTTGGATTAAAAAATCGCCAACTGGCGATTTTTTGTTTGTCCTGTATAATAATTTGTATGCCCGAAACAATAAACGAAACTCCGCGGATTCTTTTGGTTGAAGACGACCAGTTTTTGAGCATGCTTTTGAAAAATCGCCTGGAGCGGGAGGGTGGTTTTGCGATTATGCTGGCGCGGAGCGGGGACGAGGCCCTTAAGTTATTGGCCGAGTTTCGGCCGCACCTTATTTTGTTAGATGTGATTTTACCCGGAAAAACCGGTTTTGAGGTCTTGGAAGAAATGCAAAAACTGCCCGGCGAGCGCCCGCCCGTCATTATCATTTCCAATTTGGGCCAAGACATAGATATTGAGCGCGGCCGGTCTTTGGGGGTCATAGATTATTTTGTTAAGGCCCGTACTTCTACCGATGAGATTGTGGAAAAAATTAGGGCATTGTTTGTGAGGGAATGATTTTTTCAGCTCACCCGCCCAAAAGATTCGTTTGTTCTTGAGCCAACACGTCGGAACGCGAGAATAAACACGGAGCTTGCGAATAGGAAATTTGCCGGGAGCCGACCCGCGGGAGCAGGGTGGCAAATTTACGTTATGAGCAAGCCCGTGTTTTCTCGCGCGGAGACAGTTGGCGATAGAATAAACGAATCGCCGCAACTTATTCACAATCCTCGTTGCCTAGATAGCGCGCTTTGCTATACTTAATTACATAGGAAATAAATCACTGAAAGGTCGTCTAGAACCTATCGCAAAAATAGGTTCCATTACAAATACAAAGAAATAAATAAAATAAAAATGGTTACAACAAAAAAAGGTTTTACACTCATTGAACTTTTGATAGTTATTGGTATTTTGGCGATCCTCGCGACCGCCGCGATTTTGGTTTTGAATCCGGCCCGTCTTTTCCAAGAAGCCCGTGATTCCCAGCGCATCAGTGATTTCACGGCCATTAAGAATGCTATCGAGCTTTACCTTGCGACGGCTTCATCTCCATCGGTGGGTGGCGCTACCTGCGGCACTGATTGGTGGGCAACTCAAGATGCCTTGCCGTTAGGCAGTAAGCCCTTTGCGACCCCGGCCGTGGATGAGGTGTCTCAGACTTTGGCCACTCCGTTGGCGACTGACGGCACTGGTTGGGTGCGTGTTAATCTGGACAGCTTGTCCGACGGTTCTCCTTTGGCGGCGCTTCCGCGTGATCCTCGGAATACCGGTACGGCCGCGCTTGATGCCGCGACATCCGGTATGTTTTACGCCTATCAGTGTACGGTCGATTCCGGCGCTAACAACTTGAAATATGAGCTTGATACTCGTATGGAGAGCGTCCGTTATGCGAACGGTGGTGGCGATGCCGTTGAGAGCCGTGACGGCGGCAACAACGCCAATATCTACGAGGTTGGCAATGATCCGGGCTTGAACCTCTAGTTCACCATGTTAACAGTCCAAGAATTCAGCTTGATTTTGCTGGCCTTGGCGACAATAGGGACGATCCTCAAAAGGGGTCGTCCCTTTGTGGCTAAGCACGTTGCTTCTTTTGCTCGCGTTAGCGTCGCGGCCGTCTTTTTGTTTGTCGGCTACTGGTCTTTCGCTCAATATCTGGCCTGGCTGCCGGGCGAAACCACGCGGTATCTTTTGCCGCCTTACCAGAGCATTAATTATTTTTTACTGTATGTCGGCGCCAGGTTTTTTGGTCCATATATTTTGTCTTTGGCGGCCAGTCTCGTTGCTTTTTATCTGGCAAGTTGGTGGAATCGCCGTCACGAGAACAGTCTATTTTACGACGAAGAACTTTATTTCATTGCGCTTTCCATATTTTTGGTCGGCCATCCATATTGGATCGCTTACGCGTTGATTATGACTGTTTCTGCCGCGCTGGTTATCGGTTTCCGGCACTTAGTTTTACATAAAACCGATAAGTTTTCGCTTTACTATTTTTGGTTCCCGGTGGCCGCGCTTGTTATACTTATAACAGGATGGCTCCAAAATATTAACGCCATCGGAGAGTTCATTCTTAGAGTATAGCTACTAAATACGAAAGGTGTACGAATATGCGAAAAAGAGATTGCTTTTCCGCCAGCTGGCGGATCGCAATGACGGGAGTTATGATTTTGTATATTCGTAAATTGTTCGTATTTCGTAGCCAAATCTATGAAGCAGTTCCCCGCCAAACAACTCAAAGATATCCTGGTCGGAGACGGAGTGGTCTCGGAGGCCGTTTTTGACGCGGCGACAAAAGATGCCGCGCGTTTGAAGCAAAATGCCGTGGGTCTCCTGGTCGCTCGCGGTGTTGTCACGTGGGATTATTTTTATAACTTGTTGTCTAAATTCTACGGCGTTTCTTTGGCCAATTTGTCGGGCGTCGCGATTGATGAGCAGTCCTTGCGTTTGATTCCGGAGGACGTCGCCCACCAAAAAAGAGCCATTATTTTCGCCCGCGGCGAGGACGGATCATTTTACGTGGCCATGGAGGATCCGGGCGATTTGCAGGCCATCGATTTTCTGAAGAAATATCTTAACGCGCCCATCATCCCGTTTTTGGCAACCGATGATGATCTTAACCGCGGCTACCAAATTTACAGTCAGAAATCGGCCGAAGATTTCAAAACCATCATCCGCCAAAATATCGCCGCGGCTGAAAGCTCCGGAGTTGCGGATGCTTCCGAGGCCGCTGCCGGGTTACCCATTGTTTCCATTGTTGATAACATCATTTCTTATGCCGTAACTTCGCGCGCCTCCGATATCCATTTGGAAATTTTCGATGCCGATTTTCTGGTTCGTTATCGAATTGACGGCATTCTGCATGAGATGATCCGCCTGCCAAAAGAAATCCAGCCGGCCATTATTGCCCGCGTTAAGATCCTCTCCAACCTTAAATTGGACGAACACCAGAAACCGCAAGACGGCCGTTTCCGGGCGTCAATATCCGGCAACGTGATAGACGCCCGCGTTTCAGTCATGCCTACGCTTTACGGTGAAAAAATCGCCATGCGTATTTTGCCGGCTACGTCCCGGCCATTTTCTTTTGAGGAGCTGGGCTTCTTTGAGGATCACGTTAAAATCTTGAACGAAAACTTAAAGAAGGCCTTCGGCATGCTGCTGGTGACCGGCCCCACCGGATCCGGTAAGACCACCACGCTTTACGCGATGATCAGTCTGCTCAACAAGCCGGAAGTGAACATTGTTACCGTGGAAGACCCGATCGAATTCGGCATCGCAAACGTGAATCAAACCCAGATCAATCCCGATGCCGGTATCACCTTCGCGGCCGGCCTGCGGGCCATTGTCCGTCAGGATCCGAATGTGGTCATGGTGGGTGAAATCCGCGATAGGGAAACCGCGGAGATCGCCGTGCATTCGGCGCTTACCGGATCATTGGTGCTTTCCACGCTCCATACCAATAATGCCCCGACCTCCATTCCACGTCTCCTGGACATCGGCATCCAGCCGTTTTTAGCCGCCGCGGTTTTGAACGTGGTCGCGGCACAGAGGTTGGTTAGGCGCGTTTGTTTGGATTGTATTGCCTCTTACAAGCCGGACGAAACGACCATCCAGAGCATTCGTCAAGAGCTTGTTAATTTAAAAATCAAGGACAGTTTTAGGGCGCCCAAGCTTTTATATAAAGGCGAGGGTTGCCCGGCCTGTAACTATCTGGGCTACAAAGGCCGTATCGGTATTTATGAAATTATGCCGATCAGCGAATCGGTTCGGAAATTTATTGTTTCTCCGAATTTCACGTTGGACGGCTTGGAGACGCTCGCGAAACAGGAAGGCATGCTTTCCATGTTTGAGGACGGTCTCCGCAAGGCCGAGCGGGGGATCACGACGATAGAGGAAGTGTTGAGGGTGATTAGGGAATAATCGCGCTACGAAATACGAAATGTGTACGAATATACGAAAGATTTAATATCAATATTTAGTATATTCGTACACATTTCGTATTTCGTAGCAAATTTATGAAATACAAATACTCCGCCGTAGATGAAGACGGCAAAGCAATTGAGGGCGTGATGGAGGCAGAATCCGGCCCGGAAGTCCTGGCTTTTTTGGCGCGTAAAAATTGGCGTCCAATTTCCATTGTGGAAAGTGAAACGCGGATTTTCCGGCAACTATCGTTGTTCCGGGGCGGCATCAATGTCACCGATCAGATTTTTCTTGCCAAATATCTGTCCTTGATGCTTCGTTCCGGCGTTAATCTTCTGAAGGCCGTCGACATCCTGGCGGCTGATTTCTCCAAGCCGGCCGTCAAATTATTTTTAGGCGAAATGCGTGAGACCTTGCAGCGCGGACAGCCGCTTTGGAGTGTTTTTGGGCAATATCCCAAGACGTTTTCTGCTGTTTTTATAAACCTGGTCAAGGCCGGCGAGCGTTCCGGTAACCTGGACGTCGTTTTTGAAAATTTGAGCGGCTCGCTTGATCGCGAACGAGCATTCCGGGGTCGCATTTCTTCCGCCTTGGTATACCCGATTTTTATTCTGGCGGTAGCCGCGATTGTCATAACTTTTTTAGTGATCTTTGCCATACCCCGCATCGCCGCCATGTTTTCCGGCGCGGGTTTTGAGCCGCCGGCCTTTTCGCGTTTGGTTTTTATGGTGGCCGATTTCCTGTCGGCTAATTTGATTTTAATCGGTATCGGCGGGGCGCTGCTTGTGTTCGTCTTTTGGTACGCGGCTTACTTCACTCTGGCTGGCAGATCTTTTTTACGCCGGTCTTTGGCTTCAGTGCCTTTGGCCGGAGAGGTTTTTCGAAGAATTTCGTTGCAGCGCTTCGCAGAGACATTTGCTTTATTGCTTAAGGCAGGTTTACCTATTTTGGAAGCGTTAAAAATCACGTCAGACGTGGTATCTTATCCGGGCATGGGCGAGGCCCTGCGTCGCGTCGCGGACGAAGGCGTCCAAAAAGGGGGAACCTTAGGCGCGTCCTTTCATCGCGAAACGGTTTTCCCGGCGGTGGTTTCTAATCTTATCGCCATTTCGGAAAAAGCCGGCCGCACGGACGAGGTGTTGGCCACCTTGGCCAACTTTTATGAGTCCGAAGTTGATTTGTCGCTTAAGAAACTGGTTTCCGTGGTGGAGCCGACCCTGCTTTTAATCATCGGCGGCATTGTTGGTACGATTGCGCTATCAGTTATCTTGCCGATTTATCAATTAGTCGGACAATTCTAATGCGCGGTTTCACTTTAATTGAACTTGTCCTAACCGTCGCGTTGGTGGCCATAATCGGCACAGCGGGGACTTTGAGTTTACTCGCGGTCCGGAACCGACAGGATGTTAACATCGCTGCGCGTACCGTGGTCGCGACGCTTAGGGACGCCCAATCAAGAGCCGTAACCGGTGAAGACGCCTTGTTTTGGGGCGCGCGCTTTGGGGGCCCTTCCAAATCCATCACGCTTTTTTCCGGGTCTTCCTGCGCATCGCCGGATTTGAAAGAATCAAGGTATTTAAAGAGTAGTCTGGAATTTCAGGATCCTTCTGTGGGCGAGAAAGATGTCTGTTTTCTGAAAGGCAGCGGGTTCTTAAGCGGCGGCGCGGATGTTACAATTACGGTAGGAGTTGTTGGGAATGTCAATGTCTATAAAACCGTCACAATTTATCGGAATGGGAGGATTGATTAGGGGATATTTGAATTTGGCGCGCCTGCCGTGGCGTTTGCGTCGAGGGCAATCATTGGTAGAGCTGCTTATAGCGACGAGCGTTATCATCCTTCTGATCGGCGGGGCAGTGACGGCTGTCAGCGTGTCCTTGCGTTCCGGTCGGGAAAATAAATTTTTTCAAACCGCGAGTTTTTTGGCTCAAGAACTTTTGGATAATTTAGAGACGCTCGCGGCAAGCGATTGGCACAAAGTCGACGGTTTTGGCGTCGACGCGCTTTCTCCGGCGACCGCGTATCGCGTGACGCCGCCGCCTTTTGGAGTTGCTTCCGGCGAGGAAAGCATTGTCGATGGCGGAGTGGCTTATGCCAGATATTTTAATGTGGATTGGGTTTCGCGCGATGCCTTGGGTGTGATTGAGGTTGTCCATGACCCGTCTAAAAATGATCCTTCTACTTTAAAAATTACCACCCGCGTGGAATGGGGGAACGGTTCCAGAGTGGAGATGATCCGTTATCTGACTCGTGATCGCGCCCGTGCCACGCTCCATTCCGATTGGTCCGGAGGGAGCGGTCAGTTAGAACCCTTGGTTGACCCGGGCAGGTACGACACGGCGAGCGCCGGCATTGACACGACTTCCGAGAGCGGGAGCATTAGATTGAGCGGAATCCCGTATTAACTGATGAATAAAAAATATATCAAAATCCAAATTTGGGTCATAATGGCTATATTGCTAGGCGGCCTAGTCGCTCATGCCGCTACCAACATTTCTTCCGCGCCATCTAATGTCCGTTGGGCCTGGAACGATGTAGTCGGCTGGTTGGATTTTTATATCACGGATGCCGTTTACGTGAGGTCCGATAAAATTGAGGGCTATGGGTCGAGCGCCGTGGGTTATGTCTCGCTCGATTGCGCGACCGGCCCCCCTGGTAGCGATTGCGCCGTTCCTTATGGCGTGGCAAACCAAGGCACCGGCTTGCTATCGGGTTACGCCTGGAACGATTCCATTGGTTGGATCAGTTTTAACTGCGCCGATCCGGGTGTTTGCGCCTCGTCGGATTATAAAGTCACCATTGATGCCGATGGTAATTTTTCCGGCTTCGCTTGGAGCGAGGTTGCGGGTTGGATCAGTTTTAACTGCGCCGATCCGGGTAGTTGCGGTTCTTCGGACTATCGAGTGAACACTTCTTGGCGCACCGGTCCGGCCGTTTCGGGTGATCTTGCTTCAAGCGTCTTTGATACCGGGATCGCGGGCGGCGCGGCGCTTCAGAGTTTGGCTTGGCAGGGCGTCCTCCCGGCCGGAACTGTCGTGAGATTTCAGATCGCTTCGTCCAATTCTTTGGTCGGTCCTTGGACGTTTGTCGGGCCCGGCAGTTCCGGGGCGTCTTATTATGCGCCAGCTGGGCCCGATATTCCAGTCGCTTTGGATCGGGATGACCACAACAATAAACGTTATTTTCGCTATAAGGTTTTCCTGGAATCAAACGCCGCCGCCCCATTCGTGGCTCCCACCGTTACTGATATAATTATTAATTGGAGTCCATGATAAATTTAAAAGTTAAAATCATATTTTTTAACTTTTTAAGTTTTAATTGCCGATTAGGCTTGGATGATAAAAATGAAAATAAATATAAATAAGCAAAATGGGGTTGTCGCTCTCTCCGTAACTCTATTGCTTGGCGCCATCATCGTTGAGATAGGCGCGATCGGCGTGCTTTTGGCGTATACTTTAAATAGCGTGAATTATGGCGCGCGTCTTTCCGCGGAGGCGCGGTTGGCGGCCAAGTCAGGTGTCTCTGATGCCATGTTGCGTCTAATCCGCGACAAGCGCTTCACGGCCAATCCGGCTTACGTGGTGGAGGTGGGCGGGAGAACGGTTGATGTCTTGGTTTGCAACGGCGCTAAAACGGTCTCCGCTCCATGCGATACGGTAGATCCCGGCAAGGCGGAAGTCACTTCCACCGGCCTTGCTTTTCCCAAGCAAATTAAACTGGAGGCCATCGTGGATATCGCTCCCATTACCGGTGAAATTCGACTAATCACTCTTAAAGAATTATGAGTAAGGCCAGCGCCCTAATTAAAAAAATAACCGATGCGTTGAGCCCCGAGTTTCCAGTCGGCGGGCTGGAGATTGCCGATGCTTTTTTGCGTTACGTAGTGATTCGGGATGATCAATTGAAAACGGCCTATACGCGGCTCATGCCCGGCGTCATTCAAGATGGCGTGATTTCCGACCGGGAACGCTTTCTCGCTTCGTTAAAGGAATTGCGCGCGCAACTTGGTGATTTGAGCCATCCAATGAGTGTTATCGCTACTCTGCGTTCGGGTGGCATTTATACTCAATCATTTAGTCTGCCGCCTTTGCCAAAAGACAGGTTAGTTGAAGCCGTTGAATTGAATCTGCTGGCTATTTCTCCCCTGGAGCGCGGTGCCGATTACCACGACGCGGCGGCGATCGGTGAGGGTGCGACTGGTGAAGCCGAATTTTTGGGCGCTTTTGCGCCGCGTAAGCTGATTGATGATTTAAAAGCGGTTTTAGATGCCACCGGTTTTTCAGTTTTGGCGTTCGAGTTCGGCGCGCTCTCCATCGCCAGAACAGTGCGTGAACTGGGCGGTTATGGCGCGGAGGTGTCTCGGTTGGCTATTAATGTTATGAGCGATGGTGTGGACTTTATGATTCTGCGCCATGGCCAGCTTGCCTTTCATTATTGGAGTTCGTGGGATAGCTTGATCGCATCGGACGGTAAGCGGCAAATTAATCTGGCTGATTTCAACGGTTTATTGTCGCGCGAGGTCCAGCGTTTGACGCAATTTTATGCCGGCAAATGGGGTGGCTCGATTACTAACGCGCTCTTGATTGCCGCGGACTTCCCCGAAGAGTCCTCCCGCCTGCTGGCTGAATCGTTCTTGCTCAAAGTTGAAACGCTTTCATTGCGCCGTTTTGGAACATTGGGTACCCAGTGGCTGGGCGCTCTGGGCGCGGCTTTGCGTGGGGCAATGCCCCGGTCGGCGGATGTTTTCATCAGTTTGTCGCCGGTAGGCACCGAGGAGGAATATGCTCGTAATCGCCTGCGGCACTTTCTTCTTTTGTGGCGCAATATAGTTATATCGTCGAGTATATTTTTAGCCGCCGTTTTTTTGGTAGGCGTGGGGCTTTTGGCCACCGAGGAGAGAAGGATTGCCTCCGACGCTGTTAAAAGCATTTCCCCGGAGCTTCTGGAGGAGAGCGCCCGGTTGGAGGCGGAAGCCAAAGGTTTTAATCACTTGCTTTCTCTGGCTTTGGCGGCCAAGCGTGAGACGACTCCGCTCGCGGGATTACTTGCGGATTTGCGGCGTTTGGCGGAAGGACGAGTGACTTTGAGCGGTGTCTCCGTAGACGCGACGAGTGGCAGCATGCGTCTTACGGGCCGCGCTCCGTCGGAAGTCGTCGCGATTGGTTTCAAAAATCTTTTGGCCGGCAATCCCAAGTTTCAAGATATTTCTTTGCCGTTTGCAAACATCCAAGCCCAATCCGACGGCAGCGTCATTTTTCAACTGACCTTGGCATTCAAGTGATCCCCAAGTTTAAAATATAAAATGACAATGTAAAATTTAAAATTATTGCGGAGCAATACCGGAATTTTTAATTTTCAGATTTTCATTTTCAATTTGCAAAGCGGCTTCCCCAAACACCCCCTCTAGTTTTTTCATATTCGCCGCCGAGATATTTTTTAGCACAAATTCATCCGCCTTCGCTCTGTGAGCTTCGGTGGACACGTCCGCCTTAAGGGATTGTTCTCCCTTTTCTAAAGGGAGGGGACCGCTTGCGGTGAGGGATTTATCTTTGGGGCGAATCCCAATCCTCAATCTCGTAAAATCCTGCGTCCCGAAAACCGCCATAACGTGCAGAACCCCCTTGTGCCCGGCCGCGCCCCGGTTGCGTGAAATTTTATATTCCCCGATATGAATATCCGAATCATCGTGGACGATGAGCGCGTCCTCAATTTTTAACCCTTTTTCTTTCAGAATCTTTTTCACGCTGTCCCCGGACTGATTCATGAATCCCTCTGTCGCAACCGCCGGAATCGAGCGGGTTTTTTCCCCCCCCTTTGTAAAAGGGAGTACCCGTAAGGGGGAGGGATTTATTCTCCCTTTGTAAAAGGGAGTACCCGCAGGGGGAGGGATTTTTTGCCAATGCTCCACAAAAAGCCGTCCCACATTATGATAGGTGTTTTGGTATTCCTCGCCACTATTTCCGAGCCCGATAATTATTTTGATTTTTTTATCCATAAAATGCGTCATTGCGAGGTGAGTGGTCATCCCTTCGGGAGATGTCCCGTGGGGACACAATCTTACCTTATTATCCTACCAACATTAAAACTCCCGCGCACCGTTGACAAAATTACTATATTTTGCTATACTTCTTATGTTAGTTGCCGCACCTGAATAAATGCCTTAAATCCTTGGGTTTTCCCGAATGTTTCGGGGAAAAGGATTTGGGTAAAATCAGGGCGATAGAAAGGGTGGGGTTATGTTGAGTTTGTTGGGAGCACTCGGGCGCAGGATGATGGGGATTCTGTATGGCGCGCTCAACGATGAAGAGCGTGCTCGTTACTTGTGCGAACATCCGGATGAGTTCGCAGAGAAGCTCACCGCGCTTCTCTTGGGGGAGGCCCCACCCGGTTTCTCGGGCATCGCAAAAGCCGCCGTTTTCTACAAGAGGCATTTCGGCCTCGCGAAGGACTTTTCTAGTCTCCATGTTCCGCGGAAGCCTCCCGGCGATTACTGGCTCCTCGTAGTGGCTGAGGGTCTGACCCCGATGAGGGTTTTCGCCCGATGGCAGGAGCTTGGCTGGGGCTGTTGGAAGTCCAGAGATGACCTGGATTCCTGTATTCCCAAGTCCGACCGCAAGTCCGACAAGGACTACGCGGTCTGGGTCAAGGCGACCCAAGAGGCCGACGAGGACTTGAAGAAAAAGTCCTATGAAGATCTCGGGGATCTCGGGATCTTCGGGAACACGCTCCTGGAGCGTATGCTCCTGGAGATTCAGTACAACGACGAAACCGGTGACCACCTGGACAAAATCAACGCCACCCTTTGTTCGGGTTCGCGGTATCCCGATGGCCGCGTGCCGTTCATCTATTGGGACGTCGAGGGCCGCGGGCTCTGCATCTTCGGCTGCGGTCCTCGCGATTGCAGCGACGGTCTGCGTTCGCGTGCCGTAGTTTCTTCTTAACCCTTGTTTTTGTAACCTTGTTTCCTTATCTTATCCCCCGAGGCAGGCTTGCCGAGGGGGATATATTTTATATAATTTAAATTGGGCTAATATAATCGGCTTTAAATTTGAAAATCTAAAGTATCGGTTTGCCTAAAAAATAGAAGAAACTGCTTGCTCGATTCTCGTGAGGGTTTGCCATTTCGGTAATGCCTCAAAACACAATGCCGGTTGGGACCGGATAACTCAGAAAATCTTTATAAGATTTTCGGTGACATGGATAGAATTGAGCAATAAGTGTTCGCAGTATCCCGATGGCCACGTGCCGAACATCTATTGGAACGTCGAGAACCGCAAGCTCTGCATCTTCGACTACAGTCCTCGCAATTGCAACGACAATCTGCGTTCACGTGCCGAAGTTTCTACAACGGGGGGGCTTTGGCCCCTCCTTGTTGTATAAATTTAATCCAACCATTTGTCATCTTAGAGACCTCCTGTAGTTTTTGGGAGAGATCTATGTATAATCTTAAATCAACGATATTTAATTCTTTTTCTAATCTCACCAAGCGTTTTATAATCTCAATTTTAATACGAAGTTTATTAAGGTGGGGCAGCTTAAGTGATTTATTTTCCAGGGCGGCGGCAACCGCCAATTCCCATGCCTCAATCAAATGGTTTTCGAGTTTAGAATTAATTCCAAAACGATCCCTTTTGGGCAGTCGGCAACCTTGGATATATATTAATTTGTAAAGCTCTATTAACACATGAACAATCGGAATCTCGTTTTCCGTCGGGGGGGGGGTCTTTAATGGTAAAAGTTCTCATAATATTTTTGAAGAGATAACGAGTTACGAAAATTTATTTTTAGCCTGGCAGGAATTTAGTTGGGGCAAGGCCAAAAAGAAAGACGTGCAGGAATTTGAGTTTAATTTGGAAGATAATATATTCTCCATTCGCTCTGAATTACTAAATAGAACCTATATTCATAAACCTTACCACTCTTTTTATGTGCGCGACCCCAAACTTCGCCATATCCACAAAGCAGAGATTAGAGATAGGGTAGTGCACCAGGCCCTTTTTAGGATACTATACAAGATTTTTGATAACAATTTTATTTTTGATTCACATTCTTGTCGCGTCAATAAAGGCGCGCATAGGGCCATTAAAAGGTTAAAGATTTTCGCCGGAAGGACTGGCGAAAATAATCACAAAACCGTCTTTGTTTTAAAGTGCGATATCAAGAAGTTTTTTGATTCCATAGATCAAAAAACCTTACTAGATATTCTTAAAACTAAAATTAGGGATAGCGATGCGCTTTGGCTTATAAGCGTTATTCTTGAAAGTTTTGAAAAAGAACAAGGCCATGGGTTACCCCTTGGCAATGTTACTAGTCAACTTTTTGCCAATCTCTATTTAAACGAACTGGATCAATTTATAAAAAACAAATTAAAAATTAAATATTACATCCGTTATTGCGACGATTTTGTTGTTTGTCACAGAGATAAGAATTTTTTGATAGTTATTATCAAAAATATCCAATCCTTTTTAATTGAACGACTGGGACTATCCCTTCACGAAAGGAAAGTAATCATAAGAAAGTATTCGCAAGGCATTGATTTTTTAGGATATATCGTAAAACCAAAATATATAATTTTGAGAACTAAAACTAAAAATAGAATTTTAAAAAAAATAGCAGATATCAAGAGGTATTTTTTGCTTGGCAAGGTCACCGAAAATTCATTTAATCAATCACTGCAATCTTATCTGGGGATACTGGGGTATTGCAAAGGATTTAAAATTAGTCAGATAATAAAAAATTTATAAAATTAGTTTGTAATAATTCATGAGTTTCGTTATAATCTACCCTATGAAGCAATTTTGGCTGACTTTTCGGGAAATCGCGGAGGTGGTGGTCATTTCTCTCTTCACTGTTTTTATAATCCGCAATTATTTGATGCAGCCGTTTTTGGTTTCCGGCGCCAGCATGGAACCCAATTTCAAAAGCGGCAATTATTTGCTGATCGACGAATTGAGTTATCGTTTCCGTGAACCGAAACGCGGCGAGGTGGTCGTGTTCCGCTATCCTGGCGACGAACGCGTTTATTACATCAAACGCGTCATCGGTTTGCCGGGTGACCGCGTGACGGTGCGGGGCGGGCAAGTCATGGTGTATAATGCGGAATATCCGGCGGGTTTTTTACTGGATGAGGATTATCTGGCTTCGGATATTGAAACGTCTGGGAATGTTGACGCGGTGTTGGGCGAAGGCGAATATTTTGTGATGGGGGATAATCGCTATTATAGCTTCGACTCCCGCAGTTGGGGTACGGTCGCGCGGGATGAGATCATTGGCGTCGCCCGCTTGCGCCTTTTCCCTTTTACGGAGATCAGCGCGTTTGAAGCACCACGGTATTAAAATCCTAAATCCGAAGCACTAAATCCTAAATAAATTCCAATGACAAAAATTCAAAAATCATAAACAGAAATCCGTTTTGTATTTAGAGAATTATAATTTTGATATTGCCTGGGATTTCGAGTTTTGTGCTTAGCGCTTAAAAATAAATTTTTATCATAAAATTAATATTCCATGAAGAAACAAGGCAGAAAAGGATTGTTCAGTTCACCAAAGGGCATGCACGATATTTTGCCGCAGGATGGGGAACTTTGGGAAAAATTGCGTAAAGAGATTCGCGGCATTGCCGAAAGTTACAATTATCGCCGCATTGATACGACCATGTTGGAAACAGCCGCTCTTTTTGAACGGTCTTTGGGCACCGCGAGCGATGTGGTGGAAAAACAAATGTTTTCTTTTAAAACCAAGGGTGGCGACTTGCTGGTATTGCGGCCCGAAGGGACGGCCGGTATCGCGCGGGCGTACATCGAACATTCGCTTTCTCAGCTTGGTTTGCCGTTGAAGCTTTATTATATGGGGCCGATGTTTCGTTATGAGCAGCCGCAGCAGGGGCGTTTCCGGCAATTTCATCAAGCCGGTTTCGAGATTATGGGCGGCGATGACGATGCCATTTATGACGCGCAAGTCATGGTGGCTTGCGTAAGATTTTTTGAAGCGTTGAAGATAAAAAAGGTTATCGTGCATTTGAATACCATCGGTTGTAAAAATTGCCGGCCGCTTTATAAAAAACGGTTGACCGATTATTATAAATCAAAAATTTCCGCCGCCGGCAAGAATCGCGTCATTTGCGGCGATTGCGAGAGGCGCCTCGCGCAAAATCCCTTGCGGCTTTTGGATTGTAAAAATCTTCTTTGCGCCGAAACTCGCAAAGACGCGCCGATTATCTTGAATGGACTGTGCGTTTATTGCAAGCAACACTTTAAGGCCGTTTTGGAATATGTGGAAGAATTGAAGATCCCTTACGTTCTGGACAATTTTTTGGTCCGCGGTTTGGATTATTATAATCGCACTGTTTTTGAATTTTTTATTGACGACAGCCGTCCGGAAGGTAAAGAGAAGAAAATCAAATTAGAAGATGGTAAAAAGAAAGAAGCTTCGGCGGCCGCAGGTAGCATCGCTTTGGGCGGGGGAGGCCGTTATGATTATTTGGTGGAAATGCTGGGCGGTAGGCCGACGCCGGCCGTGGGCGGCGCTATTGGTTTGGAGCGGGTTATCGAGGTCTTGCGCGGAGGAACTCCGGCAATACCCGCCAAAGGTAAGTCCAAAGTTTTTTTGATACACATCGGCGATCTGGCTAAAAAGAAAAGTTTGGCCTTGTTGGAAGAATTACATGCCGCGGGCGTCGATGCCGCCGAATCATTGGGTAAAGAATCGCTCCGGGGCCAGTTAAAAATGGCGGATAGATCCGGCGCGCCTTTTGCCCTGATATTCGGCCAAAAAGAAGCACTGGAAACATCTATTATCATCCGCGATCTCCAGACCGGCGCTCAAGAAACCGTCCCATTGCATCGGTTCGTGGGAGAAGTGAAACGCCGGTTAAAATAACTTAATCAACGAATAATGAATATCAAATACCATAAGTTTTCGTGTATTCGTATCCGCCCGACACTTGGAGGGCGACCATTCGTAATTCGTTGATAAGCGAAGCTATGGATTGTCTATTCTGCAAAATCGCCCATAAAGAAATCCCATCTGAAATTGTCTATGAGGACGGGCAGACTTTGGCGTTTTTGGATATTTTTCCCCGCGCCCCGGGTCATGCCGTGATTGTTCCCAAGCAACACGCCGAAAATATCCTTGATCTGCCGGATAGTTTAGTCGCCTCGCTGTTTTTGACAGTTAAACGTGTTACTGATATACTTAATAAATCTCTTGAACCTAGGGGGTTTACTATCGGTATCAACCATGGTAAGATTAGCGGGCAAGTGATAGATCATCTGCATATTCATGTTATCCCGAGATATGACGGCGACGGCGGCGGGTCTGTCCATAGCGTTGTTAACAATCCGCCTAAAGAATCGATTAAAGACATAATTACAAAAATAAAATCAGTTGGGTGATGGAAGACCGATGGCCGGTCCTCCGGCATCCGTCTTAGGACAATTTCATGATTGATATCCGTAAAAAAGAAAACGAATCGGCTTCCTCGATGATGTTCCGGTTCACCAAAAAAGTTCAGCAAAGCGGCATCTTGCGCGAAGCTAAACGCCGGCGTTTTCATGCCAGAAAAGAAAGTAAATTGAAACGCAAGCTTTCGGCTCTCCATAGCGATATGAAAAAGAAAGAGATGGCGAAGCAAAAGAAATTAGGCCTCATCTAAATATGTTGAAGGAAAAAATCTTAGCTGATACCAAAGTAGCCATGAAAGCCGGTGACGTGAAGCGCCTTGGCGTTCTCCGGATGTTATCATCCGCGTTGAATAACGCGAAGATTGAAAAACGGGCCAAGACGGGCAAGGAAGAAGAGTTGGCCGATGACGAGGCCTTGTTGGTTTTGGCGCGCGAAGCCAAAAAACGCCGCGAGTCTATTACGATTTTTGAACAAGGCGGTCGGGCAGATTTGGCGCAGGGCGAAAAAGAGGAATTGGTTTTTATTGAAAATTATTTGCCCAAGCAAATGAGCGAGGCGGAAATTAGGTCTGCTCTGGAAAAAGCCGTGGCCGCCGCTCCGGTCAAGGAATTCGGCGCGATTATGAAAGATGCCTCCAAAGAATTTAAAGGCAAGGCCGATGGGTCGCTGGTAGCCAAACTCCTGAAAGAACTTTTGGGCTAATCGTATTACGCCGCCGGCTACGTTTGCTTTATTTTAACATGCGCATTCTGGTTTCGGGTGAAAAAAACAATGCAGCTATTGAACGGCGCGTTGTTTTTGTTTTGAATTGGCTCGGCGAGCATTTCAAAAAAGCCGATTCAATAGTGGAGGTGGCGGTGGTGGGGGACGGGGTGATGCTTAAAAATGTTTTATCTTTTCCGGCACCCGTGGATTTCCCGCATCCCGATACCAAAGAAGCCCCTTTGGGGGAGATCCGTATCAATCCGGATTATATCGCCCGCGCCGGCGAGGATTTTGATTATATGCTGATCCACGCTTTCCTGCACCTTCTGGGTTATGACCATAAAACCGGCGCGGATGCTGAAAAAATGGAAAAGCTGGAAAAAGAATTGCTTGCGCTAATAAAAATCGGTTGAGGGTGTTTGCGGGAGTAGCCAGGTTGCGGCCCTAACTTATCCACAAAAAAACGTTTTATGCGTTTCTTTTTTTATTTTTCTGGCACATAATGAAAGAATGATTACGAGGGAAGTGAGGCGCCCCGTAATTTTGGTTATATGCAGAATATCTTTGTTGGGTTGGACATCGGGTCTGGGACCATCCGGGCCATTGTAGCCGAGCTTAAAAAAGACGGTCGTCTTGGCATTTCTCATGCTTTGAAATTCAGTTCCGATGGCATCCGGAAAGGCACGGTGGATGATTTGCCTTCCGCCGCCAGATCCATTTCCGTGGCACTCTCCGAGTTGAAGCAGATTTCCAAAGACGCGGTTAAAAATATGCACGTCGCGATCGGAAGTCCATACGTGAAGCTCCAGCCATCCAAGGGTATCATCGCTGTTTCGCGCGCCGATCTCCAGATTTGCGAGGATGACGTCGCGCGCGTCAGAGAAGCGGCCGAATCCGTGAAGCTGCCGCCTAACCGCGCCGTGGTCCATGCCATCACGGATGAATTCGTGGTGGATGATATCGCGGACATCAAGGACCCCCTTGGTATGGTGGGCAACCGTTTGGAAGCCAAGAGCATGGTCATAGACGGTTTTTCTCCGGCTATCAGAAATTTGGAACGGGCCATAGAAATTGCCGGCGGCAGTATTGCCGGACTTTACTTTAATCCTATCGCCGGAGGCCGCGCTGTTTTAAGCAGAAATCAGAAAGATCTGGGAGTGTTGCTGGTTGATCTGGGCTTGGGTACCACCTCCTTTGCGGTTTATCAGGATAATAAATTGCTTCATACCGGCAGTCTGCATTTCGGGGCCGGGCATATTACAAGCGATGTGGCCTTGGGTCTCAAGATGGACATCGGGGCGGCCGAGGGTGTTAAAGTCAGCTTCGGTAGTGCTTTGGCCAAAGAAGTCCCGTCGCGCGAAACCATTGATTTGGTGCGTTTTGATTCTAATTCCCGTGGTAATCCATTGCGGCGTTTTGTCGCGGAAATTATTGAAAGCCGTTTGGCTGAAATTTTTGAATTCATTCACGCCGATTTGCGGCATTCCGGCCGTGCCGGCCAGTTGCCTGGCGGCGTGGTTTTGGTCGGGGGCGGGGCCAAGATTCCGGCTTTGGTTGATTTAGTCATCCAAGAACTCCGCCTGCCAGCTCGTGTTGGCACGCCGGATTTAAGCGGTATCGAGGTGGCGACGCCGGAAGTTGTCTCCGCGCTTGAGGATCCGGAGTTTGCTTGTTGTGTCGGGTTGGTGAGGTTGGGCGCGGAAAGAATTTTGTCCGATCGTCCTGGTAGCGCGAATATCGTGGAATGGCTTAGGAATATAGCCAGATATTTTATGCCCTAATTTTCAAACTTACCCGGTTTTTAAGTTCTCCAGCTCTTTATTTTTCAGCGTGAATGACATCACGATCGCGACTATTTGCCTAGTTGCGTTCTTTAATCGTGGGCGTATGATAGAAATAATCAGTTTTCGGCTATGTTATGAAAAAGAAGTCTAAGAAAACAATAAAAGTTTATCGTGGAACTTCCGGCGCCTCGAGCCGCGAAGAAAATCGTCCCGGTTATGCGGCCAATATCAAAGTTGTCGGTGTCGGCGGGGGTGGTTGCAACGCTGTTTCGCGTATGCGTGATAGCGGTGAATTGCGGGGAGTAGATTTTATCGCCATCAATACCGACGCGCAGGATTTGGATTTTTGTAATGCTCGTAAAAAGATATATATAGGTAAAAATTTAACCAAGGGCCTCGGTACCGGTATGAATCCGGAAATCGGCCGGCAGGCAGCGGAAGAAAATCGTTCCGAAATTATTGAGTCGTTAAAGGGCGCGGACTTGGTGTTTGTGACGGCGGGTCTTGGCGGCGGTACCGGTTCAGGTGCTTCGCCCGTCATTGCCGAAGCCGCCCGCGAAATTGGCGCTTTGACCGTATCCATTGTTACTAAGCCGTTTTCATTCGAGGGTGCCCAGCGGAGTCGGATTGCCGGTGAAGCGCTTGCCAAGCTGAAAGATAAAGTTGATACCTATATTGTCATTCCGAATGATCGGATTTTTAATATCATCAATAAAGACACGCCGATATTGCGGGCTTTTAATGTAATTGATGACGTACTGAAATCGGCCATCTCCGGCATCGCGGAGTTAATCGCGCTGCATGGTTTGGTGAATGTTGATTTCGCTGACGTGAAAGCCATTATGCAAAATACCGGTTCCGCCGTGGTCTCCGTGGGGTTGGCCGCCGGCCA